>CAYWBX010000244.1:0-5728 GCA_964456015.1 uncultured Hyphomicrobiaceae bacterium
CGCGCATCTTCTCGACCGCCTGCTCGAGCGTCAGCCCGACGATCTGCTCGCCGTCGAGATGCGTGATGAGATCGTTGGCCTGGAGCCCCGCCTTAGCGGCCGGCGTGTCGTCGATCGGGGAGACCACCTTCACGACTCCCTGCTCCATCGTCACCTCGATGCCGAGACCGCCGAACTCGCCGCGGGTCTGCACCTGCATGTCGCGGAAACTCTTCGGGTTGAGGTAGGCCGAATGCGGGTCAAGCGCCGACAGCATGCCGTTGATCGCGTTGTCGATCAGCGTGGCGTCGTCCGGCTTCTCGACGTAGTCGGAGCGCACCCGTTCGAGCACGTCGCCGAAAAGGTCCAGGTGCTTGTAGATTTCCGAGTTGGGCGTCGTCGCCGAATAGGTCCGGGACACGTTGAAGACGGTGGTCAGGCCGGCCATGGCCGCAAGCGCCAGGAAGGTCCAGAAGGCGTAGTCGGGTTTGCGGATCATTCTTGCACCTATCCTTGCACTTTCTGACGGGAGTCCTCGACCCACCAGGGAGCCGAATCGATCGGCCGGCCGTCCTTTCGGAACTCGATATAGAGCACGGGCGCGGCGTCCGCAGCCCTTGTCCTTCCGGCTCGGGCCGGGCCGGTCATCACGCCGACAGGCTGACCTGCCAGCACGAACTCGCCCACCTGCACGTCAATCTGCGAGAGCCCTGCTAAAAGAATATGATAGCCTTCCCCCGCGTTCAGGATCAACAGCTGGCCGAACGAGCGGAAGGCCCCGGCAAAGACAACCCAGGCATCGCTCGGAGCTGTCACCTGTGCGTGCGGCCGGGTCTCCAGCACGATCCCCTTCGACTTTTCGCCATACTGGGTCCGCTCGCCGAAACCGAGGACTCGGCGGCCGAGGGCGGGCAACTGCAGGTGGCCTTTCACGCGCGAGAACGGGACGGCCGGCTTCAGCCGGCCGAGATCGGCGCTCGCGACACGCGTGGATTTCGACGGCGCGATCTCGACCGAGTTGTCCGGCACCCTCCCGGGCGGCAGGCTCGGGCGGAGATCGGCCGCGGTCGGGTCGGCATCCGGGCTGATCGGCCGCGGACCCGTTGCAATCACCGTTTCACCGGGCGTCGCGGGGCCGCCGGCGGCCGGCGCCTCTTGCCCGGTCTCGCGTGCCGGGGGACCGGCGGCGATGTCCTGGCCCACATGCCGGGCAACCGCCTTGTCGAGTTTCTCGATAAGCTCGTTGAGGTCGTTGACGCTGTTTGTAATCTCGGCCGCCTCCCGCCGCACCCGGTCAAGTTCCGACTGGCGCTCGGCGAGCAGGGTCTTGCGGCTTTCCATCAGCATCGCGAGCTGTGTTCGCTGCTCGTTGATGCGCTGCGTCTCGGCCTTGAGCCGCTCGCCCTCGGCGCGACTGGCTTCCATCACCTGGGCAAGCTCGGAGAGGCGGCCGGCGAGGGCCATGGCCTGATCCCGCATCTCGGGGAACGCTGCGGCGAGCAGCATCGCGCTGCGGACCATCTGCAGCGCATCCTCGCGCCGCGTAATCATGACCGGCGGCGGATTGCGTCCCATGCGCTGCATGGCAGCGAGCAGCTTGGCGATCTGATCGTGACGCTGGGCAAGGGAACCCTTGAGGAGCTTTTCCTGGGCCTCCAGTTCGCCGACCCGGGCCTCGATGCTGTTGAGCTGGGCCTCGCTTTTCTGGATCAGCCGGGCCAGATCCAAGAGGCCCTGATTGATCTGCTCGCGCTCGGCGCGCAGGCTGCTCACGTCCGAAGCCAACGCTTTCTCGGCCTTGCGCTTGTCCTCAAGCTGCTGGCGCTGCTTTTCAAGTTGCGCTTTCGCGTCCTGGCTGGTCTGGGCGAGCGATCCGGCCGCGGCCAGGACGATGCCCGACGCGAACGCCAACGCCCCCGCGAAAGCGCGGGTCCAGGACAGCGACAGGCATGTTGGCGCTCTGGACAGGCAGGCCCTCTTAGGCTGGACAGTTGCTCGGTATCCGACGAGTCACAACCGTAACATTACGGCAATTGTGTTGCTGGCGCGAACAGCTACCGCGCGGCCGGGCCTTCAATTAAGAGTGTGGTCTGTGGACCGTTGGGCCGGGTAACAATGCTGCGCCCTGCGCAACGAGGTTTCGGGATACTTCGAACAAGGACGTGCCATGTCACCGGTGTTCTTCAACCTGACGGCGCTGGCTGCGGCCGCCGTGTTCGTCGTCCTGCTGGCCGGCATCTGGAACATGGGACGGCAGGGCGAGGCGGCCAACCTCAGTCAGAAGCTCATGCGCTGGCGGGTCGGTCTGCAGTTCGTCGCGCTGATCCTGGCCATGATCTTCCTGCTTCTGGTCCGCGGTACCGAATGACAGGCAGGTGCCAGGCCGTTGCCGAATTGCACCGCTCCTGGTGCCAAGTTGCATTCGCGGAGCATCCCCCTAGAGTCCAATCAGCAAATTTGCCTGACGAATCAGCTATCAACCTAAGGTGGTAGAGCAGAGGTCGAGCGCCGGGCGGCCTGCTGCGAACGATCGCCGAGGGGGAAGCGATGAAGTCCAGTCAGAGCAATTCCGCCAGGCTGGCGGCGAGGGCGATGGTTGCGCTGGCCATTGCTGCCGCGCTTCCTGGTGTGGCCGCCGCCGGCGGCTTCGCGGTTCGCGAGCAGTCGGCAGAGTTCCAAGGCATGTCGTTCGCCGGCGCCGCCGCGGCGGGGGGCGGTCTCTCGGGAATGTTCTGGAACCCGGCGGTGGCTGCCTATGCGCCGGTCGGCATCTACACGGAGTCACACTATTCGGCCATTCTCGCCGACTCGGAGATTCACGGCGACGTGTTCGCCGGAGGTGCAAGCCTGGGACTGAACGGCAACAGCGGGGACATCGCCAAGGACGCGATCGTGCCCGCATCCTACGCCAGCATGCGCCTGTCGGACCGGCTGGTGCTGGCCATCAGCGTGAACTCGCCGTTCGGGCTTGTCACCGAGCCGTCGAACCGTGCTTGGGCCGGCCAGACGTTCGCGCGAACCTCGGAGATCAAGACATACAATTTTGCACCGACGCTTGCCTACAGATTGACGCCCGCGATCGCGGTGGGCGTCGGCCTGCAGATGGAGCGGATCGAGGGCCGGCTGAAGTCGGCGAGCGGCATCACGCCGACGTCGCTCAATCTGGTGGTTGAGGGCGACGACTTCGCGTTCGGGTTCACCGCAGGCGTCAACATCACGCCTCGCGCCGGCACCGAGATCGGGCTCGGCTTCAGATCCTCCATCGACCACACCCTCGAAGGACATGTGGCGGTTCCCGGAAGCCCCGTGGGTCCGGCGAACCTCGGCGCCGCCATCAAAGCCGGGACCACGTTGCCAGAGATCGTCACGCTGAGCATCCGTCACGCCATGTCACCGGCTCTGACGCTGCTTGGAACGGTCGAATGGTCGAATTGGAGCCGTCTCGAGCGGCTGAGAGTCGTGTGCGCCAACAACGGCGGCGTCGGAAATCCGGTGTTCTGCCCGCTGGGCGACGGCCAGGTCGTGCGCTCCCTCGAACTCGGTTGGGACGACGGATGGTTCTTCGCGCTCGGCGGCGAGTACCGGTACAGCGAGCCCCTGACGCTTCGCGCAGGCCTTGCCTACGAGGTCTCGCCGATCGATCGAGCGGAGGCCCGCACCCTGCGTGTGCCGGACGCCGATCGGCTCTGGCTCAGTCTTGGAGGCGCCTACAAGTGGAGCGAGTCGATGACGTTCGACTTCGCCTATTCCCACATTTTCGTGGATGACGGCCCGATCGACCGGACCGAGAGCGGCTTGCGGTTCATCGGCAAGGCCGAGAGCAGCATCGACATCTTCGCGGTCAGCCTCAAAATGAAGCTGGGCGGTGAGCCGGCAAGTTACGCGCCGCTGAAGTAAGCGACGGGTGAGGCGTGGCCGCAGCGATGGCGGCCCGGCGGGCGCACGTCCTCCCGAGCCCGATTGCCGCGGCGCGGGGCGTGATGCGGCGAGCCGGCGTTGCGGCGGTGCCCCACACCGACTGCAACGCCATCGAGGCACGGCTGCGTCGGCTGCGGTGCAACTTGTGTGACGGCGGCCGAAGATGTTGACTGGCGACCTCGCGGATGCTTTGGCGCTGCGCGGCTGTGCGGCGCCGGTTGCCGCGGCAGCGCGGGGATCTGACGGCAGGGGCGGGAGATGGCGCCGGACGGGAGGGCAGGCCGCCGGGCTCTCGGCTTCGTGACACGGCTTGGCGCCTTCTACGCCGCGATCTTCTTCCTCGCCGGGACCAAGACGACCTATCTGCCGGTCTGGCTCGACGCGCTGGGGCTCTCGGCGGGCGAAATCGCCCTCATTGCCGCCATGCCGATGTTCCTGCGTATCGTGGCGACGCCTTTGCTGGCCCTTGCGGCGGATCGTTACGGCGACCATCGCGGCGCTCTCGTGGCGCTGGCGTGGTTCGCAGCTCTGAGCTTGCTCACCCTGACAGGGGTGCGCGGCTTCTGGCCGATCTTCGCGCTCACGCTTGCGCTTTCGCTCTCCTCCACGACGATCATGCCGCTCACCGAGACGATTGCCATGGAAGGTGTGCGGCGCGCCGGCTTCGATTACGGCCGCATGCGGCTTTGGGGCTCGCTGTCGTTCATTGCGGCGACGTTCCTCGCAGGGTTTGCCGTGGAAGCGTTCAGCGCTCGCGCCGTGATCTGGGTGTTGCTGGCAGGCGGCGTCGCGATCGCGCTTGCCGCGCATGCCTTGCCGCGTCCGGAGGCTGAGGCCGGCACGGCACGCCCGGCGGCTCCGCGCAAGGTCGTTCCCGCGGACCTCGTCCGTCTGCTCGCCTCGCGCCGGTTCGCGCTGTTCCTGCTTGCCGTCGGAGCCATCCAGGGCGCTCACGCCATGTTCTACACCTTCGGCGTCCTGCATTGGCGGTCGCAGGGGATTGGACCGGTTACCGCGAGCGTGCTTTGGGGCATCGGCGTCGCCACCGAAATTGGCCTTTTCGCTTTCTCCGGGGCCGTCGTCCGACGCACTGGGCCGCTGCTCTTGCTGATCATCGGCGGCGCTGCTTCCGTGCTGCGTTGGCTGGTCATGATGCTCGATCCGCCGCTGGCGCTGCTTCTCCCGCTGCAGGCCCTCCACGGCATCACCTACGGTGCGACGCATCTCGGCGCGGTGCATTACATTGCGGCCGTGGTTTCACCGGAGCGCGCCGGAACGGCGCAGGCGCTCTATGGCAGCGTCGCTTCGGGAATTGTGCTGGGGGCTGCGACCCTTGCGGTCGGCGCCCTCTATCCGCTGGCGGGGGGGATCACATATGGCGCCATGGCGCTCCTCTCTGGCGCGGGACTTGCCGCGACGTTCGCCCTGCTGCGATCGCCGGATGAGCGAGGCGAGCGAGACTCCGGTTGATGAGGCGCGGCGCTGTCGCCGCGAGAGCGGAGAGTGCCGGCGCAGGAACGGCAAGGGGGCAGTCGCGTTGCGCCAGGGAAGAGCCTTCGTCGCCGGCGCTCCGCTGCCCCGCTCGTTTCGACCCGGGCGACCGTCGTCGAAAGTCCCCGTCGACACGCTTCCTGTCGCGGGTGCCGGCGCGTCCTTACGCGAGGCGGCCGCTCGCATGCGCAAGAAAGAGGTAGACGCGGCCCGGGTCCGAGACGATGTAGGTTTGCGCCGTGTGCCCGCTCGGATCGCGATGGACCGCATCGCGCAGGAGCTGCTCGAAATCGTGCATGTAGCCGTCGACCGTCTGGCGGAAGTCCGGTTCCGATCGGTA
>CAYWBX010000245.1:0-5716 GCA_964456015.1 uncultured Hyphomicrobiaceae bacterium
GATCAGGGCAACCGACCGCGGAGCGAACATCCGTTCGAGGTTACGAATGGTCATAAGACTCGCCTCGCTGTCTCCGGGGGGCGCGCGTTCGGCGCGTCAAGCAATCCGCGCCGTCGACTATCGGGTGAACAATCAGCCGCACAAGCGGAAACGGCCTTGAGTGTCATCAAGGATGGCTCATACTGCAAGCCGAGCGTCTGTTGAATGAGGACAGACTGCCATGGCGGAGCGCACGACCTTGCAAAAATCGAACGAAGCCCAACGCCGGTCCAGCAGCTACCGCCTTCCGGTCGAGGACATGGAGTTCCTGCTCAGCGACGAGATGCGCGCCATACGTTTCGCGCTCGAATACGGCAAAGCCGAGCTGCACCTGCGTCGGTGGGGGGTGCGCTCCACCATCATCGTGTTCGGGAGCGCCCGTATTCCGTCGCCCGAGCAGGCGGACGCCGAGCTTCGGGCCGCCCGCAGCGCGCAGGAACGCGCCATCGCCGAGCGGCGCGCCGCTCAGACCGTCTGGTACCAGGAGGCCCGCAAATTCGGCCGAATCGTCTCCGAGCGCGGCGGCGCGCTCGTCGTCGACGAGGGACCGCGCGACAATGTCATCGCAACCGGCGGCGGACCGGGCATCATGGAGGCGGCTAATCGCGGGGCCGCGGAGGCCGGCGCGCCGAGCATCGGCTTCAACATCGGTCTCCCGCACGAGCAGGAGCCCAATGCCTACACCACGCCGGAGCTGACGTTCCGGTTTCATTACTTCGCCATGCGCAAGATGCATCTTGCCATGCGCGCGAATGCACTCGCCGTTTTTCCGGGTGGCTTCGGCACCCTCGACGAGCTGTTCGAAATCCTCACCCTCCTCCAGACTCGGAAGGCACCGCCCATGCCGGTCGTCCTGTTCGGACGAGACTACTGGAACACGGTGATCGGTTTCTCGACCATGATCGAGGCCGGCTTCATCGCGCCGTCGGACCTCGAACTCTTCGATCTGGTCGACGATGCCGAGACAGGGTGGGAAACGCTCGTGCGGCGCGGGCTCAAGGCGCATACTCCAAATGAGGACGTGCCGACCGGCACCAGCGTGATTTGAAGTCCTTAGTCGGCGAACAAGGACAGCGGGATCGGCGTCATGAGCTGGAGGAAGATCGCGGTGGCGTTCGCTCTGTCTCTGCCGGCGGTCGCCGAAGCACAGGAATGGACTCGGTTCGCCCGCCCCGCCGAAGGTTTTCGTGCCGAGTTCTCCGGCCGCGTGATAGAACGCCCGACGGAACTCGGGGCCGGCATCAAGCCGCACGTGCTGTGGGCTCGGACCTACATGCAGGAAGGGCGCGACTTCGTGTTCGCAATCAGCGTGCAACGGTATCGGCGCGCCATCGACCTCGACCGCTTGATCGACGCCTCGTTCGCCACCTTGCAGTGCAAGGACACTGAGGATCCCTCGCCGTTGCCGGTGCCCGGGGCGGCGGCCCGAGAACTCAAAGGACAAAAGTGCCTAGGGGGCGATTTCGCCGCCGTCCTGCGCCATTACCGGCGCGCACTCACCGTCTATCAGGTCATGTCGATCCATCGTCCCGCTGCAGCGGACGATGCGCAGCATTTTCTCGATTCCTTCGAACTTACCGAGGAGCGGCCGGACGAACGGCCGCGCGCCCCGCAGCGGCCTCAGAGGCCGAAGGGATAGGTATCCGGCATCCCCTCGACGGGCGCGACGTCGAAGGCCTTCACCGCACTTGTCCGATCGATCCAGATGTACTCGTCGAACTGTTCGGGCAAGGTCGCCTCGAAGTAGTGGCTCGCAACCTCGCTTTCCGGCCGGTAGATAACCCCAATGGCCCGCTCGAGGCGCGGCGTCGAGAGTTTCTCTCTGATATCGCTTGAACCGGCCGTGAGCGGCAGCAACAAACCTGCAACTTCGGTCATGTGAAAAAGTCGCTCGTAGCTCTGGGCGTGCGCCGGCCTCAGGGACATGATCTGCATCGGTTCATCCCAGGCGGAAGCCGCCGCGACGGTGCCCGAATCCGTCCCGAACCCGATCAGATAGCAAGACTTCCCGAAGTGCCGTCGGCAGAGTTGCCCAAGATTGTGCTCGCCGCGCCGCGCCATCTCGGTCGCCGACGCGTCGCCGACGTGCGAATTGTGCGCCCATACAACGGCTTTCGCCCCCGCGCCGTGATGCGCGAGCGCGGACTTCAACGTCTGGAACATGTGCGAGTCGCGAAGGTTCCATGATGCGCGCGAGCCATAGTACATCTGCCGGTAATACTGCTCCGCGTCCGCCACGAGGCGCGCGTTCTGTGCCGCATCGAAGAAGCGGTCCCCGTCTCGGGCGGCAAGCGCCTGGCGCTTCTCGAGCATCTCGACAAGCACGTGCGTCACGGCCTGGCTGCATTCGTGATAGGTGCCGCGGAGCGCCGCGCGACCATAGGCAGCCGGATCCGCCTCCCATGGCGTGAGGCAGCCGTAGCGCTCGCGCGCGATCGCCGCCAGCTTCGGATCGACACCCTCGAGGTAGGAGATCACTGCGCGAACGGAGGTGAAGAGGCTGTAGAGGTCGAGGCCGTAGAATGCCGTGCGCGCCGGCTCGGCGAGCGTGGCGTTCCGGGCATGCAGCCAGTCGACGAATGCGCGCGTCTCCTCGTTGCGCCACATCCAGGTCGGAAAGCGCGCGAAGGCAGTCCATTCCGATGGCGGCGTGTCGCGGTGGCGCACATAGTGGTCGATCCTGGCCGCGTCCGGCCAGTCTCCCTCGATGGCGACAATGCCGAAGCCTTTCTCTTCGATCAGACGGCGCGTGATGCGCGCCCGCATCCGATAGAATTCGGAGGTCCCGTGCGTCGCCTCGCCGATCAAAACCACCTTCGCGTCGCCGATCCGCTCGATGAGCGGTGCAAGTTCCGCCTCTTCGACGCTCGCAAACCGCTCGGCATCGCGCCGAATGAGCTCCGGGATCGACACGCTGACTGCCGGGCGGGAGCGCACGACGCGGGGCGGACGCTGCTCCCATTCGCCTTCCTCGCTCTCCCAACCCTCCCTGCCGATCAGCGGCACGAAGCGCACATCGGCGATCTCCTCCTGCTCGAATTCGTCCTCGTCGACCCGCGTAATCCGGACAAGCTCCTGTGACCGCTGATCCCTCCCGACGGGAATCACCATGTGTCCGCCGACCTTGAGCTGGTGCAGGAGCGTCTTCGGCACCGACGGCGCGCCGGCAGAGACCAGGATGGCATCAAAGGGCGCCTCCTCGGGCCACCCCTCGGTCCCATCGGCGTGGCGCACGTGCACGTTGTCGCAACCGGCTGCGGCGAGATTTTCTGCCGCCATCTTGGCGAGCTTCGCAACCCGTTCGATGGTGAACACCTCGCGCGCGATCTCCGCAAGGACGGCTGCCGCGTAGCCCGAGCCCGCGCCGATCTCGAGCGCCTTTTCGCCCCCCTTGAGAGTGAGCGCCTCGACCATGAAGGCGACGATGTAGGGCTGCGAGATGGTCTGGCCGGCCCCGATCGGGAGCGGCGTATCTTCATAGGCCTTATGACGCAGGTCCTCCGGTACGAACAGCTCGCGCCGCACGGTCCCCATGGCCCTAAGCACCAGAGGATCGCGCACGCCTCGCGCCTCGATCTGCCTCTTCACGAGCCGCTTGCGCTGCTCGGCCATGGTGCTCATGGGCAACTCTCCTCGCCGGCGCACCCGCGCGCCTCATACCGCCATCTCGGGAGCCGGTGCAGGCGGCGCCTTCTCCTCCGGAAGCTCCGTCATCGTCGCCTCGGTCAGCAACAAGATGCTCGCCACCGACACGGCATTCTCCAGCGCCACGCGCACAACCTTCGTGGGATCTATGATTCCGGCCGCGACGAGATCGACATACTCGTTGCGTGCTGCGTCGAAGCCGATATTGCCCTTGCCCTCGAGCATCCGGGAGACGACGACGCCGCCATCGACCGAAGAGTTCTCGGCGATCTGGCGCGCCGGGACGAGCAGCGCACGCTTGAGGATCTGGACGCCGGTCCGCTCATCGCCCTCGCAGGCGGCCTCGAGCTTCGAGACGGCATCGACGCAGCGCAGCAGCGCCAATCCCCCGCCCGGGACGATGCCCTCCTCCACCGCCGCCTTGGTGGCGCTGATCGCATCATCGAGCGCCTCCTTCTTCGCCTTGAGCTCGGATTCGGCCGGAGCGCCGACGCGAATGACCGCGACCCCTCCCGCAAGTTTGGCGAGCCGCTCCTGCAGCTTTTCGCGATCGTAGTCCGAAGTCGTCTCCTCGATCTGCGCCTTGATCTGGCGAACGCGGGCGTCGATGTCCTCCTTCTTGCCCGCGCCGTCGACGATGGTCGTGCTGTCCTTGTCGATGGTGACGCGCTTGGCGCGTCCGAGCATGTCCAGCGTCACATTCTCGAGCTTGATCCCGAGATCCTCACTGATGACCATGCCGCCCGTCAGGATCGCGATGTCCTCGAGCATCGCCTTGCGCCGGTCGCCGAAGCCCGGCGCCTTGACCGCTGCGGTCTTGAGGCCGCCGCGCAGCTTGTTGACGACGAGAGTCGCCAAGGCCTCGCCCTCGATCTCCTCGGCAATAACGAGCAGCGGGCGGCCCGACTGCACCACGGCTTCGAGCATCGGCAGCAGGGCCTGCAAGCCGGAAAGGCGCTTCTCGTTGATCAGAATGTACGGTTCGGCAAGCTCGACGGTCATCTTCTCGGCGTTGGTCACGAAATAGGGCGACACGAAGCCGCGATCGAACTGCATTCCTTCGACGACATCGAGCGTCGTCTCGGTCGTTTTCGCCTCCTCGACCGTGATCACGCCTTCTCCCCCGACCTTCTCCATCGCTTCGGCGACAAGTTCACCGATTGCCTGGTCGTTATGCGCCGAGATGGTGGCGACCTGGGCCTTCTCCCTGCGTTCTCTCACCGGCCGAGACTGCGCTTTCAGCGCTTCGACAGCGACCTTAGCCGCCCGATCCAGGCCGCGCTTGATGTCGATGGCGCTGGCGCCGGCGACGACATTGCGCACGCCGTCGGCGAAGATCGCGTGCGCCAGAACGGTCGATGTACTCGTTCCATCGCCGACAAGCTCGCCGGTCTTCTCCGCCGCTTGGCGCAACATCTGAGCGCCGAGATTCTCCTCGGGGTCCTTGAGGTCGAACTCCTTGGCGATGGTGACGCCGTCGTTGCACACGAGCGGCGCCCCCCATTTGCGTTGTATGAGAACCGATTTCGACTTCGGTCCGAGAGTGATGCGGACAGCGTCCGCGAGTTGCGCTGATCCACGAAGGATCTTCTCGCGCGCCGCCGACCGGAAGAGAACTTGCTTGTGTGCCATGGCTGACGTCAGTTTTTCATCTTAGCATGTGCGTGGGGCGAAAGCTCGCCAACCGCCTCGACCGGTCGGTCCGCGCCAGATCGTGAAGAGACGCGACGCCCGCCCTCGCCATATGATTGGCGATGTAATCGGTGGCATAGCGGGCGGGAATTGACGCCCATCAAGACCCGCCGCTTAGGCCCAATTCAGATTGCACGCACATGCAGTCAAGGTGATGCGATGAAGGCGATGGTCCTCGACGGCGTGCGGCGCCCACTCAGAATGGTGGAGCGCGAGCCCCCGCAGCCCGCCGCGAGCGAAGTGCTCGTCGAGATCAGCGCGTGTGCGGTGTGCCGGACGGACCTGCACGTCGTGGACGGCGACCTTGCGAACCCGAAACTGCCGCTCATTCCCGGACACG
>CAYWBX010000246.1:0-280 GCA_964456015.1 uncultured Hyphomicrobiaceae bacterium
AACAGCGGAGCCGGGATGATTGGCGCAATATCGATGGACCAGCTCACGTTGGGCTCCGCATGGGCTTCTTGCCGCGCGATGCGCCAAAGCCGCAACGGCAGGGGTTGTCGTGCGGCGGTGGAATCCGGTTGCTGCAGACCATTGACGCCTCAGCTTCCTTCCCGCCCCCTCGACACGAATGGCGACATAGCTGCATGGGGCCGCGCTCCAGGGGCCTCATTGACCGAGCCGCTCGAGCAGCGCCGGAACATGCACCTGATCGGCCTTGTAGTTGCCGGTG
>CAYWBX010000246.1:290-5690 GCA_964456015.1 uncultured Hyphomicrobiaceae bacterium
CATACATCACGATGTTGATGCCGGTGCGGAACGCCAGCTCGCGCTGGCTCTCGCCTCCCGGCACCGTCGGGTAGATCGGCCGGTTGCGCTCGTCGAGCGCCCAGGCCGCCGCGAAGTCGTTCGAGGTGACCAGGATCGAGCTCACGCCGTCCGCCCGGCGCGCCTTGCGCCCCTGATCGGCCTTCTCGTCGGCGCTCTCCGCCTCGACCCAGAGCTGTCCGCCCTCGAAGCGGCCGGGAAAAGTGCGCAGCAGATAGAACGATTTCGTAAGGACGTGGTTCTCCGGCACCGGCTCAAGGCGCGGAATGTCGAGCCTGCCGAGGAGCCGCTGCAGCGGAGTCTGATCCCCGCGCCCGAGCGACAGTCCGGTCGGAATGCCCTGGCCGTGGTCGCGCGTATCGAAAATGATCATGCCGCCCTGCTTCATGTAGGCGTCGATCTTGCCGAGGGTCGCATCGGGGAGTGCCTGGGCGTTGGCCAGCACCGGCCAGTAGATGATCGGATAGAACGCGATCTCGTCGGTAACGATGTTGACGCCGAACGGCTCGCCGGGCTCGACCGCCGTGCGCAGGCTGAGCATCCGGCCGAGGCCGATGAGGCCGAGCCGGCTCGTGTTGTCGGCGGCCTGGTCGCCGGTCACGACGTAGGCGAACGATACCTTGCTAGTCGCCTGGATCGCGGTCTGCTCGTCGCGTGTGAGCCCGACCGGGGGCCGGCCCTGCTCGCGCTTCAAGCCCTGGGCCTCGGCGTCGGGCGTCAGGCTGACGAGCAGGACGGCGGCGATGGCGGCCGTCGTCCCGGCCGGCCGCCGCCAGCGCTGCCAGAACGGACCGGCCTGCAGCAGCATGACGGCGATGATGTCGATGAAGAGGAGGGACAGCGCGGCGGCGAGCAGCATGGGTTTCAGCGGCTGTGTGATCTCGCCCTCATATGTGCGCCGCTCCGTCCCTGACGGCAAGGCAGGGATCGGGCGGACGTCGGTCCTGGGCCCGATCAGGTTGAGCGCCCGAGGGCTCGCCTGCGGTCCGTAATAGCCGGGCGGATGGTCGATTCCGGGTATGGTCTGGTCGAGGCGGGCGGCGGGGATGGCCTGGGCGGTGGGTGGCGGCGTGCGCAGCACGCCGGTGCCGTCGAGCGTTTGCTGCGGCGCCAGCACCTCCGCGCCGACGGGCGCTGTCTCGCTCTCCCGGGCCGCCCGTTCGATGCCGCCCGCGGCGACGCCACCGGGCCGGCCGAGCGACGCGATGCGCCGCAGCATCTCGACGAAGAGACCCGACAGAGGCAGATTCGACCAGTCCGAGTTCGCCGTGACGTGGAAAAGGACCACCTGTCCCTCCCCGCGCCTGCCGGCCGTGACCAGCGGTGTGCCGTCCTTGAGGCGCGCCCAGATCTTCACCTCCGGGCCGAGCGCGGCAGGATCAGCCAGCACCTGACGCGTCACGGCGACGTCGCCCGGCACCGCGAGCCCCGCGAACAGGCTTTGGTCGTCGAGTGGCGCGAGCGGCTGCGGGCTCGCCCAGGAGAGCGCGCCGCCGAGCGTTCGCCCGCCAAGCCGCAGCGCCACGGGCAGCAGGGGGTCTCCCCCTTTCTCAAGGCGAGGTCCGGCGAACCGCACCAGCACGCCGCCCTTCCTCACCCAGTCGTCGATCTTGGCGAGCACCTCGCCGGACAGCGTGCCGATGTCCGCGAGCATGAGCACCGAGACGTTCTGGCGAAACGCGTCCGCGACCGCGGCGGTCAGATTCGCCTCGCGCGGCCGCACGAGCTCCGAGAAGGGGCTGAGCGCCTTCTCGACATAGTAGGTCGGCGCCAGAAGCGGCTGCGCCTGCTCCCGGCTCTCGCCGGAGATGAGCGCAATGCGATTCCAGCGCGAGCGAGCGTCGAGAAGATGGACGGCGGCGGCCGAACGCTCGCCGGCGATCTCGACCCGGGCAACCTGATTGCGCAACTCGAGCGGCAGCGGCACCTGCGTCGTTGCCCGACGGTCGCCGGCGGCGAACGTGAACGGCGCCTCGCCCAGGCGCTGACCGCGGGCCGAGTAGGCGAGGACATAGCCGGTGCGCGCCCCGCCCTGCGCGCGCAGCAGCGTGATTTCGAGCCGTCCGTCGCGCCCGAGCCCGGCGAACGCGGCGACGGCTTCCTCGCCGGGCCGCGGGTCGATGACGGATAGGGCGGTGCCGCCGGAAAGGGCCATCAGGCTCTCGGCGAAGGCGCGGGCTTGTCCATCCTGGTCGATGCCGTCGGTGAGCCACACGACGCTGGCTCCTCTGGCCCCTTGCAGCGCAGCGGCGAGCTGCGCGGCAAGCTCGCCGCGCGCGGGGGCAAAGGGTTGTGGAGCGAGTGCAGCGAGCGTCGAGCGCGCCGCGCCGGGCGACTCGAGGCGCAACGACTGTTGCCTGACGGGCGGCGCTGTCTGCGCGATGAGCACGGGTCGGCTCTGTGCCTCCGCCTCCGTGATCAGCCGGTCGACGAAACGGATGCGATCCTGGAATCGGCTCGCGGCGCCCCAGCCGTTGTCCACCACGATGACGACGGGACCGTCGCCTTTGAGGGACTGATCGCGGTTGGGATTAAGAACCGGCTCGGCGAGCGCGAGGATGACGAGTGCGGCGGCAAGCATGCGGATGAGCGTGAGCCACCAGGGCGTTTTCGCCGGCGTCTTGTCCGTGTTCTCGAGGCCGACGAGGATGCGCGTTGCCGGAAAGCGGATCTGGCGCGGGCGCGGCGGCACGGTCCTCAGCAGCCAGTATATGATCGGCAGCGCGAGCAGTGCGCCAAGCAGCGCCGGATTGAGGAAAGCGAGTGCGCCGAGGCTCATTGCCGGGCCTCCGATCGGGAAGGCGAGGCCGACGAAGCCATGCGGAAGTCCGCCGCCTCGCCTTTGAAGCGCATGAGCAGCGACAGGATCGGTTCGGCCGCGGGCCGGTCGGTGTGATGGACGAGGAAAGTCCAGCCGAGGCGCTTGCAGCCCTCCTGCAGCTCTTCGCGATGGGCCTTGAGCCGCGCCGAATAGCGTTCCCGCAGGCTTTCAGCCCGGTCGGCGATCCAGCGTTCGCGGCCTTCGGTCGCCACGAACTCCGCGCGGCCGTCGTAGGGCAACGTCTCCTCGGCGGGATCGAGAACCTGCACGAGATGTCCGCTCACGCCGCTTCCCGCGATCAGCGACAGCCGCTTCAGGATGGCCTCCGCCGGATCGAGGAAATCGCTGATCAGGATCGCGCCTGAGAAGCGGGGCAGCCGCACCTCGGGCGGCAGGCTCCCGGTGAGCTCAGCGCTCATCTCGTGGATCAACAGGCTTTCGGCAAGCCGCGTCGCCGCCTTGCGGCTCGCCGTTGGTCTCGTGAGACCGAGAAGTCCGACGCGTTCGCCGCCCCGCACCAGGAGTTCGGCCGCAGCAAGCGCCAGCACGATCGCGCGATCGCGCTTTTGCGTTGCGGAAAGGTGGCTGTTGAAGGCCATCGAGGGGGACAGGTCGGGCCACAGCCAGACCGTGTGCGCCGCCTCCCACTCACGTTCGCGCACGAAGAGGTGGTCCGAACTTGCCGAGCGCCGCCAGTCGATGAGCGTGGCGGCATCCTGTTCGCCGAGCTGACGGAACTGCCAGAACGTCTCGCCGGGACCGGCGCGGCGCCGGCCGTGGATGCCGTGCGCGACGGTGTTCGCGATGCGCAGCGCATCGAGGACGAGCTCCGGCAGATGGTCGGCAAGGCCGTGCGCCTCGGTCTGCAGCCGGCCCATGCCGGCCTTGTGTTCCGCGCCGAAGCCTTGCCACTTGCGGTCGTCTGCCACGCGCTGCTCCCGCCCGCCATCAAGCCAAGGCAGTCGCCAGCCGGCCGATCACCTGACCGATATTCGCGCCTTCGGCGCGCGCCGCGAACGTGAGCGCCATGCGATGCTTGAGAACCGGCTCGGCAAGCGCGATCACATCATCGACGGAGGGCGCAAGCCGCCCGTCGATGAGCGCGCGGGCGCGCACCGCGAGCATCAACGCCTGGCTCGCGCGCGGGCCGGGCCCCCAGGCGATCAGCCTGTCCGCCTCAGCGTCGCCGGCTTGGCCGGGCCGCGCGGACCTGACGAGCTTCAAGATTGCCTCGACCACCTTGTCGGGCACGGGAATCTGGCGCACGAGCCGCTGGATCGCCATCAGTTCGCTGTCCGTGAGCACGGCCTCGAAGCGCCGCTCCTCGACGCCGGTTGTCGCAAACAGCATCCGCCGTTCCGCCGCCTCGCTCGGATAACCGACGTCGATCTGCAGAAGGAAGCGATCCAGCTGCGCCTCGGGCAGCGGATAGGTTCCTTCCTGCTCGAGCGGATTCTGCGTTGCGAGGACATGGAATGGCCGTGGCACGTCGTGCCGTTGTCCGGCCACGGTGACGTGATGCTCCTGCATCGCCTGGAGCAGCGCCGATTGCGTTTTCGGGCTCGCCCGGTTGATCTCGTCGGCCATCAGCAGCTGTGCGAAGATCGGCCCCTTGATGAACCGGAAGCTGCGTCGGCCCGTGCCCTGCGTGTCCTCGAGCACCTCCGAGCCGGTGATGTCGGACGGCATCAGGTCGGGCGTGAACTGGATGCGCTTGGCGTCGAGCCCGAGCACCTTGCCGAGGGTCTCGACCAGCAGCGTCTTGGCGAGGCCCGGCACGCCGATGAGAAGGCCATGTCCGCCGGCGAGGATCGTGACCAGCGTCTGTTCGATCACCTGATCCTGGCCGAACACGACATTGGCGGCCGCCTTGTGCACGCGGCGAATCTTCTCGCCGGCGGCTTCGACGCGCGCGACGATGTCGTCGTCGGCTGAGCTGAGGCTTGTCGGGATCGTCATGGGCGCTTTTTCGAATCTGTTTCGGGGCGATAGGACGCCGGCTGCTCGCCGGGCCGGAATTCAGCGGCGTGCGTGGCGGCGACAAGGATGCGTCACACGCGCTGGCCGACCAACTGTGGCCGTGCGAAAGTGGTTACAATGTGAATGTCGCGCCGGGATCATATCAGCGCACGGGCGCCGGGCGATATTAACTTTGCGTAATGCCGCCTGTGTGATCGAACACCGCTCAGTTGCTGCCGAAAGGAGAGGCATGTCGGAGACTGGGACCGGCAATCTTGCAACGCTGGAGGCGCTGCTCAAAGCGCAGTCGGAGAAGGGTCTTCCGCCCGTCGAACGGTGGCAGCCGCCTTATTGTGGCGACATCGGAATGCGCATCCGCAGCGACGGAACCTGGCTTTATCAGGGTTCGCCGATCGGCCGCAAACCGTTGGTACGCCTTTTCTCCACGGTCCTCAGAAAGGACGCCGACGGTCGGCATTATCTCGTCACGCCGGTCGAGAAGGTCGATGTGACGGTGGACGATGCGCCCTTCCTCGCCGTCGAGATGGCGGTCAGCGGCGCGGGCGCTGAACAAGTGCTTA
>CAYWBX010000247.1:0-5674 GCA_964456015.1 uncultured Hyphomicrobiaceae bacterium
GGTCTGCATGGGGGTCTCCGGGGCAATGAGGCAAGGGGGCGTGGGCGTCCAGGCAACAAGCCGGTGGACGGTCGGCGAAGTTCAGAGTACACGTATGTGTAATCAAAATATCGCGTCCGCGTCAATATGATTGCACAAAAATGTGCAATGAAAATCCATGCCCCGTCCCTACACCCTGAAGCGCCGGGCCGAGAGCCAGGCGGCGACCCGCAAGCGCATCGTCGAGGCGGCCATCGCGCTGCACGCCAGCGTTGGTCCCGCCCGCACCACCTTGAGCATGATTGCCGAGCGCGCCGGCGTTCAGCGCCACACCCTCTACGCGCATTTTCCCGACGAGCGCAGCTTGGCCCTCGCCTGCTCGGGCTTGCATCTCGAGCGCGAGCCGCTGCCGGCTGCCGGGGATTGGCGGCGGATCGAGGACGTGTCCGATCGTCTGCGCATCGGGCTCTCCGCGCTCTACGCATGGTATGAGCGCAACGCCGAGCTCGCGCGCTGCGTGCTCCGCGATGCCGAATGCCACCCGCTCACGAAGGAGATTGTTGAGCTGCGCTTCGGACCGGCCCTGTCGGCCATCGCCGAGGTGTTGGGGGAACGGCTCACCCATCAGCAGAGACCGCTGCTGCGGCTGGCCATGAGCTACCACACCTGGCGCTCGCTCGCGCTCGAATCGGGTGTCGGCACGCCTGCCGCCGTCGACATCATGGTGCACGCGATCGGCACGGCGGGCTGAGCGTTGCGCGCGCGATCCAATGCTTCCGCTGTCCGGCCGCTCTGGCCCACTCGCACTGGTGATAGCGCGGGGCATTCGCTAGTACTTGCCTGACGGGTTCGGCCTCCTGCGCCGCCCCGCCCGCGATCCACAAAGGCTGGCCATGCTCGAGCGCCTGAAAACCGACGTCCTCATCCTCGGCTCCGGCGGCGCCGGTCTCTTCGCCGCGCTGCATGCCCACCAGGCGAATGCACATCTCGACATCACCGTTGCCTCCAAGGGTCTCCTTGGTAAGTCGGGTTGCACGCGCATGGTGCAAGGCGGCTACAACGTCGCGCTGATCCCGGGCGACAGCGTCGAGCGCCACTTCATGGACACCATCGACGGTGGCAAATGGCTGCCCAACCAGGAGCTCGCCTGGACGCTCGTCACCAAGGCCATCGAGCGCGTCCGGGAGCTTGAGAACGAGATCGGCTGCTTCTTCGACCGCAACCCGGACGGCTCGCTGCACGGCAAGGCCTTCGCCGGCCAGACCTTCGACCGCACCGTGCACAAGGGCGATCTGACCGGCATCGAGATCATAAATCGGCTGATGGAGCAGGTCTGGGCGCGCCCGATCCGCCGCCTCGAAGAACACCGCGCCATCGCGCTGATCCCCGAGAAGGGCGGCTTCGCCCCGGGCCGCACGCCCGTCGCCGGCGTCCTCTTCATCGACGTGCGTACGGGAGCGTTCCGCCTCGTCGAGGCCAAGGCCGTGCTGCTCGCCACCGGCGGTGGCCCGACCATGTACAAGTACCACACGCCCTCGGGCGACAAGTCCATGGACGGCCTTGCCATGGCGCTCGCTTACGGCCTGTCTCTGCGCGACATGGAGATGGTGCAATTCCACCCGACCGGCGTGCTCGCCGGACCGGGCACGCGCATGACCGGAACCATCATCGAGGAAGGGTTGCGCGGCGCCGGCGGCCATCTGCTCGACGGCAATCGCCAGCGCTTCATGTTCAACTACGACCCGCGCGGCGAGCGCGCCACGCGCGATCTCGTCTCGCAGTCCATGTTCCGCGAGATGCAGGCCGGCCGCACGACGCCGAACGGCGGCCTCTATATCTCGATGGGCCACCTGGGGCCCGATAACGTCCGTCGGCAGTTCAAGGGCATGGTCGAGCGGTGCGCCGATTGCGGATTCGATCTGGCCGGCGGCCTCGTCGAGGTCGTGCCGACCGCGCACTACCTGATGGGCGGTGTCATCGTGAACGTGGACACGTCGACGGTAGTGGCTGGTCTCTACGTCGCGGGCGAGGACGCGGGCGGTGTTCATGGCGCCAACCGTCTCGGCGGCAACGGCGTCGCCAACTCGACCGTCTACGGCGGCATCGCCGGCGAGACCATGGCGGCCGACATCGCCAAGGGGCTGGCCTCTCGCGAGCCGGACCTCGACGTCGTTGCCGCGGAGATCGCCCGCGCCGAGGCCCCCTTCCGCGCCAAGGCGGGCGACGTCAACCGCACCCGCGACGCGCTGCTCGATCTGATGTGGGACGACGTCGGGATCATTCGCGACAAGGCCGGCTTGACGCGCGCCCTTGGGCGTCTGGACGCGCTCGAAGCGGATCTTGCCGCCGCCGGCGTGCCCGACGGCAGCCGCGCCTTCAATCTTTCCTGGCACGACTGGCTCAACCTGCGCTCGCAGATCGTCATGTCGAAGGTGATCGCCCATGCGGCGTTGAAGCGCGAGAACAGCCGCGGCGCCCACTTCCGCGAGGACTTCAAGGACCCGGGCGATCTGGCCACCTCCCGTTTCACGGTCGTACGCGAGGAAGGCGGTCGCATCGCCGTCACCGACGAGCCCGTCCGGTTCACGATCGTCAGGCCCGGCGAGACCTTGCTCAAGGAAGCAAAGGCGGCCGTATAGCCGGACGGCTGCTTGAGCGTACGTGCCAAGCTGGCATCGCAACGCCTCTGTTTGCCCCCTCGTGAAACCGCCCGGAAGCCATGCCCGCGCCGGACCTCCTCGACATCTTCCTGGTGACGGCGCCGGGCCACGAGCCGGCTCTTGTCGACGAGGCCCGCGCCCGCGGCTTTCCGGGCCCCAAGGCGGTGCCCGGCGGCGTCGTCATGAAGGGCCGCTGGCCCGTTGTCTGGCGCGCCAATCTCGAGCTGCGCGGCGCCGTCCGCGTGCTCGTGCGGATTGCCGCCTTCCGCGCTGCTCATCTCCGCGACCTGGAGGCGGGCGCCCGCCGCATCGACTGGACGGGCATCCTGCGTCCCGATGCCCCGGTCCGGGTCGAGGCGACCTGCCGCCGCTCGCGCATCTATCACTCGGGCGCTGCCGCCGAGCGCGTTGCCGATGCCATCAAAGCCTCACTCGGACTTGAGATCGACGACGCAGCCGAGGTCGCGATCCGCCTTCGCATCGATGCCAACATGTGCACGGTCTCAGTCGATACCTCGGGCGAGCCGCTCTACAAGCGTGGCCACAAGACCGCCGTCGGCAAGGCGCCGATGCGCGAGACCATGGCCGCGCTGTTCCTGCTCCAGTCGGGCTATGACGGCAGCGAGCCCGTGCTCGACCCTTTGTGCGGTTCCGGCACCTTTCTGATCGAGGCGGCCGAGATCGCCGCCGGCTTGGCCGCCGGGCGCGCCCGGCACTTCGCCTTCGAGCGGCTTGCCGCCTTCGACCCCGCCGCCTGGGAGTCTGTCAGGAAAGCTGCCGAGACACGCAGGAAGCCGCCGCCGCCATTCCGCTTCCGCGGGTTCGACCGCGACCCGGGCGCGGTGCGCATGAGCCGCGAGAACGCCGAGCGCGCCGGCGTCGGTGACCTGATTGAGTTCGCTGTCGGCGACGTGAGCGACCTCGCCGCCCCGCCGGGCCCGCCGGGCCTCGTCATCGCCAATCCGCCCTACGGCGCCCGCCTCGGCGACCGCCATGGCCTCGCCCGGCTCTACCGCACTCTTGGCGAACGGCTCTCGTCCGGATTTTCAGGCTGGCGTGCCGGAATTGTCACCGCCGATCCCGGTCTCGCAGCCGCCACCGGGCTTACCTACGCCGCCACCTCGCCCGCCGTCTCCCACGGCGGCCTGCGCACCAGACTGTATCTGACGGCCCCGTTGCGCTGATCGGGAATTACGGCTTCGACCCGCGCGCGCAGCCAGGCGGTCGTGACGAGCCGCGGTCCCGCCGGCCCTTGCGCCAGCCGAGCCGCTGCCCTATCCGCGAGACGGCCCCGGCAGAATGCCTGAGCCCAGAGCACAAGGAACAAGCCCGCCCATGACCAAGACCGGCTACGAGGTGCTGCATGAGTTCTACGCCCCGGCGAAACAGGCGCTCTCGCCCGAGACCTGGGACTACCTCATGGGCGGCGCCGAAACCGAGACCACGCTGCTGCGCAACCGCCTCGCCATCGACAGCATCGCTTTCCGCCCGCGCGTCCTGCGCAATGTCGCGGAGGTCTCGACCGAGACGACCTTCCTCGGCCACAAGCTGCGCCTGCCGGTCATCCTGGCCCCCATCGGTTCGTTGCAGGACCTCTGTCCCGCCGGCGCCACGGCGCCGGCAAGATCGGCCGCGACCAACGGCGGGATTCACATGAAGAGCTAGGTTTCCAAGCCCGATCTCGCGGAGGTGGCGGCCGCGGTCCCCGGCTATCCGAAGCTCTTCCAGCTCTATGTGCGCGGCAACCCCGACTGGGTCGATGCCCGCATCGCCGCCGCCGTCGAGCACGGCTATGCCGGCGTCGCCTTGACCGTCGATCTCGACTACTACGGCCGGCGCGAGCGCGACCTCGCCAAGCGCTACAAGCCGACCGCGAGGCGCACTTCCGGCGGCGACGCCGGCGATCCGTTCCAGGCCGCCTTCTCCTGGGACGACATCAAGCGCATCCGGGCCAAATTCAATGTGCCGCTCATCCTGAAGGGCATCGCCACCGCCGAAGACGCCATCCTCGCCATCGAGCACGGCATCGAGGTTGTCTACGTCTCCAATCACGGCGGCCGCCAGCTCGACCACGGCCTCGGCGGGCTCGATGTGCTGCCGGAAATCGTCGAGGCCGTGCGCGGCGGCGCCGCGCTCGTCGTCGACGGCGGCTTCATGCGCGGCACCGACATCGTCAAGGCGATCGCCATGGGCGCGCAGGCGGTCGGCCTCGGCCGTCTTCAGGGCCTCGCGCTGGCCGCGGGGGGCGAGGCTGGCGTCGTCCGCGCCCTTGAGATCGTCGAGGACGAGATCAGGCGCACCCTCGGGATGCTCGGCGTCACATCGTT
The DNA here is from genome assembly GCA_964456015.1 of uncultured Hyphomicrobiaceae bacterium. Taxonomy (GTDB): domain Bacteria; phylum Pseudomonadota; class Alphaproteobacteria; order Rhizobiales; family Hyphomicrobiaceae. The sequence continues at coordinate 4,967 of CAYWBX010000247.1, forward strand.
CGGTGATTTGGACAACCGATACCTGGCGCGGGCGAATCCGATCGGCCGGTATGGTATCGACAGTTACTTCCCGCTGATGCGGGAGGGCTACTGACGACGCCCCGACGGGAGACGACCATGAGCCTCTTTCCGGAGACGCTGGCCGACCGCTACCGGCGCTTCAAGTTCCGCCACTTCGCGCCCAATCACGACCAGTACGAGCAGCTCGCCCAGTTTGGGCAGAGCCCTGAGATCATGGTCATCTCCTGTTGCGACAGCCGCGTCGATCCGGAGACCATCTTCTCCGCGATGCCTGGCGAGCTGTTCGTGATGCGCAACGTCGCCAACCTGGTGCCGCCCTACGAGACCACCGGCAAGTATCATGGCGTCTCGGCCGCGCTCGAGTTCGCGACGCTCAATCTGCGCGTCAAGCACATCGTCGTCCTCGGTCACTCCCGTTGCGGCGGCGTGCGCGCCTGCCTCGAGCGCGATGCCGCCCGTCAGACCGAGGCGCAGTTCATCTCCAACTGGATGTCGATGCTCGACGGCGCCCGTGACAAGGTTCTCGCCGAGCACGCCGGCAAGCCGTTGCCGGAGGCGCAGTTCGCTCTCGAGCGCGAGGGGCTCAAGACGTCCCTCGCCAACCTGCGCACGTTCCCTTGCATCCGCGCCCTCGAAAGCAAGGGCCGGCTTGCCCTTCATGGCGCTCATTTCGAGATCGCGACCGGC
>CAYWBX010000248.1:0-5629 GCA_964456015.1 uncultured Hyphomicrobiaceae bacterium
GCCGAGGACAAGGGTCTGCTGATGATCGACCCGCTCGGGCAGGTATGGACGCCCTTTGCCTATGCCAAGGGCGACGTCACGCAATTCACAAATGCGTTTAACATCGTCACCGGGCTGTTCGACCTCGAAGGAGGCGGCACGCGCGGCGTCGCCGCCGCAGGCGTCACTTACGCATTCCCGTTTGTTGCGCACACGCCGCACACCTCTCACGTGCTCGAGCCCGTCGCGCAGGCGATCGTTCGCACCGACAGCGGCGACTTCGTGCGCGTGCCGAACGAGGACGCCAGGAGCCTCGTCTTCGACGACACGCTGCTTTTCGACAAGGACAAGTTCTCCGGCTACGACCGGCTGGAGACAGGGACACGAGTCAATGCGGGCCTCCAGTACACCGTGCAAAGCAGCTCCGGCAGCTACGCCCGCTTTGTCGCCGGACAAAGCGTCCACGTTGGCGGCGAGAACCCGTTTGCCAACCCGGGGTTCACCAAGGACCTGAAGACGAACGCGCTGGTGGCGAACTTTTCTGATCGCAGCGGGCTGGACTCGGATCGCTCCGATTATGTGCTCGGCGCCTACCTTGCTCCGACCCAGGCCTTCAAGCTCGTCGCGCAGAGCCGTTTCGACGACGAGGAGATCTCGCTTCGGCGGGCCAATGTCTACTCGAGCCTCGCGCTTGGGCCCGCGCTGCTGCAGGGTCAGTACTCCTACACGCGCGACGATCCCCTCCTGCAACTCTACCACAGCGAGCATGAGCTGCTCGCCGCCGCCACGCTGCGCCTGACCGACCGCTGGGCGGTCACCGGACTGGTTCGCTACGACATTGACCAGACGTATCTCCTGCAGGAGCAGGTCGCGCTGAAGTACAGCGACGAATGTTTCGTCCTGACGGCCACCTACACTGAAAACCACATCAACAACCCCTCGCTCGACATCAAGCCGGACCGCAGCCTGATGCTGCGCTTCGAGCTGAAGTATCTCGGCGACTTCAAGTACCGGACCGACCAGCTCGACCATCTCTTTGGCGTCAATCAGCCGACCATCCGCTGACGGCACCGGCGCACTCCTCTCGCGGCGGGGTGGGAGATGCGGCCGACAACTCGTTCTGCACGGCCTCGATCGGCGCCACGGCCAACCGGCGCCCGCGGCGAGAGTTCTGTTGATGGCACGGCGGACCGCCACGGGTTTGCCATCCTGTCGCTTGATAAATCGGTTCAGCGGCAAGGGAATAGGCTATTGTAACCGCTCGAATCAGCGAGCTCGTGGAGCGGATCTCGGGGATGCGGACGGTGGCGGGATCGAGAACATCCGTTAATGCCAGTACAGACAACAGTCAGGGGGCCGTGCCCTGGCTGCGCAGCCGTTGTGAGAGGCTGATGCCGCTCGTCCTGGCAGGCGCCGTTCTCGGTGACGTCGCTGCATGGGCGCAGCAGCCGGCGCCGCCGCCCTCCATGCCGGGTCTCGTCGTCTCGATGCCGCCGCCAAGCGGTGGCCAGTCCGGACCGCCACCTGCTATGCCCGGCCTCATCGTCTCGACCCCGCCGCCGGCAGCGGGGGCCCCGCCACCCGGGATGCCGGGCGCCATCATGTCGGCACCGTCTGCCCCTCAGCCGGCTGCCCCAGCGTCGGCGGCACCCAAGCCGAAGGCCAAGCCGACGCCGCGCAAGGTTGCCGGCCCCGACCCCGCGGCGGCGAAGCCCCCGCAAGGCATTGCTGCGCTGGTCAACGACGAGCCGATCACGGCCTTTCAGGTCGAGCGGCTGTCGCGCTTCATGGCGCTCTCCGCCAACATCGCCGATCGGGCGCGCGCCAACATGAAAGCGATTGCCGAGGACCCGCGCACCAACGATCGGCTGAAGGAGATTCTGCAGGAAACCATCAAGGCAAACCCTGGTAAGACGCGCGAGCAGATCCTTGCGATTTTCGAGGAGCGCAAGAAGCAGTTTGTGCTTGGCTTGCAGAAGCAGGCGGTTGAGGGCGCCCGGGCGAGCGTTCTGCCGTCTCTGCGCAAGAAGGCCCTCGACGAGCTGATCGAGGAGCGTCTGAAGCACCAGGAGGCAAAGCGGCTCAACATCTCGATCAGCGATGACGAGGCGGATCGCGCCTTCAAGGGCATGGCGGAACGGAACAAGCTCTCGCTGCAGGAGTTCATGGCCAACATTCGCGCTCAAGGGGCCGATCCGGAGGTCATGAAGAACCGGCTGAGAACGCAGATGGTCTGGCGCGAGGTGATCCGCCGCCGGTTCGGACACACGATTGCGGTCTCCAACAAGGAGATCGACCAGCTCGTGTCGGCGTCGGCCGCCGGCGAAGATCAGGTCGAGCTTCAGTTGCACAAGATCACGCTGCCCATCAGTGGCAAGATCGACCAGAAGATCATGGCCCAGCGCTTTGCCGAGGCCGAAGGCCTGCGCGCGCGCTTTCCCGGCTGCAAGGGCACAGCCAGCCTCGCCAAGGACAGTGCGGCGGCGAAATTCGAGGACCTGGGCTTCCGCAAGGCCGGCACCCTGAGCGAACCGACGCGGAGTCTGCTTTTGCAGGCCAAGGATGGCGAAATGGCTCCCGCGGCGCTCACCGCCGCCGGCGTCGAGCTCTATGCCGTCTGTGGCCGCCGCGTCGTCAAGGCCACCGAGCAAAAGCGTCAGGCCGCCGAGAATGAGTTGCAGATGAAGGAGTTCGAGCGCATCGCTCAGCGCCATCTGCAAGACTTGCGCAAGGACGCCTTGATTGAGATCCGCTGATGCGCTCAGCCACTGACCGTTCCGAGGCGGTATCGGCATGACACCGGCGCCCGTCATTCCCCTTGCGGTGACCATGGGCGACCCTGCGGGCATCGGCCTTGACATCGTGCTTGACGCGTACGCCCAGGGCGCCGCCCCACCGTTCCGGCTCTACGGTTGCGCCAGCACCCTGGCCGCGCGTGCCCGGGCACTCGGCGTAGAGGTGACAATCACGCGAGTCGACGCAGATGCGACGGATGTCCCGCCCTCGGGTCGCGCCCTCCCGGTCATCGACATTCCGGTTGCGGTCCCCGTGCGGCCTGGACGGCCCGATCCGGCCAACGCCCCGGCCGTGATCGCGGCGATCGAGCGGGCAGTGGCCGATGTCAGCCGAGGCGCCGCGAGCGCCGTCGTCACTTGTCCGATTGCCAAGGCGACGCTTGCGGCCGCTGGCTTTCCCCACCCGGGCCATACCGAATTCCTGGCCGACCTCGCCGCCCGCCACACACCCGGCCGGCGCTTCGTGCCGGTGATGATGATCGCCTCTGACACGCTCAAGGTCGTTCCGCTGACAATTCACATTCCCCTCGCCCGCGTGCCGGCCGCGCTCAACGAACAGCTCATTGTTGAAACGGCGCGCATCGTCGCCCACGATCTCGCGCAACGCTTCGGCCTCCCGCGGCCGCGCATCGCCGTGGCCGGGCTCAATCCCCATGCCGGGGAAAGCGGCACGCTTGGGCGCGAGGAAATCGAGATCATAGCCCCTGCGATCAGAAGGCTTGCGGCGGACGGCATCGACATTCGCGGTCCACTCTCCGCCGACACGATGTTTCACGCCGCCGCGCGGTCCGGCTACGATGTAGCGCTCGCCATGTATCACGACCAGGCGCTCATCCCCATCAAGACGCTTGCCTTCGACAGCGGCGTCAATGTCACTCTGGGATTGCCATTCGTGCGCACGTCGCCGGATCACGGCACCGCCTTCGACATCGCTGCAAGCGGTCGCGCGAATCCATCGAGTTACATCGCAGCCCTGCACTTGGCGGCGCGCATGGCGGCCCGCGACGGCTCGCCAGTATGACCGCGGCGGTGCCGGAGCCCGGCGGTCCGGACGGCGAGGAAGCGGGCGATGCCGTCGAAACGCCAGCCGGCGCAAGCCCCGACGGACTGCCTCCGCTGCGCGAGGTGATCGCGGCGCACAATCTTGCGGCTCGCAAAGGCCTTGGACAGAACTTCATCCTGGATCTCAATCTCACGCGCCGCATCGCACGGTTGGCGGGCCCGCTTAAGGGGCTCACCGTCGTCGAGGTCGGCCCGGGCCCCGGCGGTCTCACCCGCGCGCTGCTTCTGGAAGGCGCCGCCGAGGTGATCGCCATCGAGACGGACGCGCGTTGCGAGCCGGCACTCGCGGCGATCCGCGACCGCTATCCCGGGCGCCTCGAGGTGGTCATGCAGGACGCGCTGACGATCGACTGGGCGAAACTCCTCGGCCCCCGGGCCGGACGCGCTGTCATCGTCGCCAATCTGCCGTATAACGTGGCGACGCGCCTACTCATCGGCTGGCTGGAGAGCGAGCATTGGCCGCCTTGGTGGCTGCGCATGGCGCTGATGTTCCAGCGCGAGGTCGCAGAGCGCATCGTCGCCGCGCCCGGCAGCAAAGCCTACGGCCGCCTTGCCGTCATCGCACAATGGCGAACCGATCCGCGCATCTCCCTGACGCTCGGACCGGAAGCCTTCACGCCCCAGCCCAAGATTGCTTCGGCCGTCGTCTGTTTCACGCCGCGCCCGATCTGCCGGCCTCAGTGCGACGTCCGCACCCTCGGGCGCGTGACGGCGGCGGCCTTCGGGCAACGTCGCAAGATGCTCCGCCAAAGTCTGAAGTCGCTCCTGCCGCAACCCGAGCTGCTTTTGCACAAGGCCGGCGTTGCTCCGACAGCCCGCGCTGAGGAATTGAGCCCCGAAGAGTTCGCGCGGCTTGCCGCGGCATTGGACATGCCCCCATCCGCCGCCAGCCGGTAGCCGCCTGGTGTCCGCCGCTGTCCATCACCGCATGTGTTGCGTTGGCGCGGTGACCGCTCTCGCCCCGTCGCGGCCCGCGGGCGGCGGCCTGGCGGGACATCCGCCGCCGCATCGCTCAGCTTTGACTGGCCGCGAGATCGCGGCTCAGCTAAGCCAGAAGACGCGCGAGAATGATCACGACAATGGCGCCGATCGCGGACGTTACGACGTTGTTCACGAACGGATTGCCGAGATTGATGTTGATCTTGGCTGCGTTGAGCAGCCAGCCGCCAACGACGCCGCCCAGGATCCCGGCCACGATGTAGCCGAGCAGCCCCCACTTCACGCCGCCGACGATGAGACTTGCAAGCCAGCCCGCAATCGCGCCGACGACGAGCATCACAAGTACTGCGGTCGCGTCCATTCGATCCCTCCCTTGCTGTCGGGTGCTCGCGCACACGCGTTGCCGGCTTTCACACCGGCTTGCTGAAAGCGTGCCGGAGTCGCGACAATTTGTCGATGCATCATCGATCGCCAGGCGTGGCAAATCCCCCTGCGCCGTGAACCGCGCAAGTCCGAGGTCAATCGCACCCATCGCTCCGAGAAGAACCTCGACCCCATGCACCACCCCTCAAGCCCGCCCCGTGTTCACGTCCTTCAAGTTCCTGACGAAAACCAGCTTTCGGAGCTCGCCGACGTGCTGATCGATTGCGTCGACGGAGGCGCTTCGGTGAGCTTCATGGCCCCGCTCGCGCGCGACAAAGCGCTTGCGTTCTGGCAGCGCGTCCGCCAGTCGGTGTCCCGCCGCGAGCGCCTCCTCATCGTCGCCGAGATCGACGGCCGGATCGTCGGGACGGTGCAGGTTGTGCTGGCCTTGAGCGAGAACCAGCCGCACCGCGGCGAGATTTCGAAGATGC
>CAYWBX010000249.1:0-862 GCA_964456015.1 uncultured Hyphomicrobiaceae bacterium
GTACTGGTAAAGTGCATGCGATGTACTCAGTGATTTCGCCACATGGTCAGGCACTGTCGCCATCAGATCGTCGTCTCCAAGCAACGATGGTAGCACCGTGAAATAAGGAACGGAGACAACCACGCGCCGCGCTCGTCCGATATCCGCCAAGAGCCGGTCGATGACGCCACTCATGTCGCCTTCACTGGTTACGAGCACGTGGCGCCCCGAACAATAGCGATCGGGAGACAGCGGGCCCCTGAGCTTGCGCGCGCAAAGGACAGAGAACTGCACACGGCGCAACACCCGAGTGCGCGCCGAAGCGGGTAGAGTTCCGAGATTTCCCAACACAGTACTCACGCTGCGACCCTCCAGAAGCTCGAACGCGCGCGCCCGGGCTGACGCGACGGCAACAAGGCGAGCATTGGGAATCTCACGACGGAGAGCTGCGACGATCGCGGGCAGGAATGCCAGTTGCAGGTCATCGGATAGGCCGATCCTGAAGGTTGGGGAAGCGATTCGCGCATCAAAATTGGTGCTCGCGACGAGGGCGGTTTCGAGTGCTTCCAGAGGCGCGCCGAGCGACCGATGCAGCTCGACCGCCCTGCTGGTCGGCTCCAGCACCCTGCCGTTGCGTACGAACAGTTCGTCCCCGAAGTGCGACCTGAGCCGCGCAAGACCATGTGAGACCGCCGGCTGACCGCGCTGCACGATCCGGGCGACCCTCGTCACGCTCCGCTCCCGCATGAGCAGGACGAACAACCGCAGATGATGAAGGTCTATCGCATCGATTTTGTTAATGGCCATGATTATTCAGATCGATTTTTCGCATGTCGCATTGTGCGCTAAGCGATGTACCCCAGCCAAGGGGGACCTCGTCATG
>CAYWBX010000249.1:872-5597 GCA_964456015.1 uncultured Hyphomicrobiaceae bacterium
CGGTAGCACTTGCCCTCGCGCGATCGGATCGGCTTGCGACAATCTCTGCGGTGGCAATTGGCGCGCAGGTGGGCATGCAAATCACGATCACGCGGGCACTCGCCACGGACGTGCCACCCGCCACGCTCGGCTTCCTCCGCTATGCGCTTGTGATCGCGATTTTCGTCCCGCTCGTCATTCGATATGCCGGTCACATCCATATCCGGCCCCGAGACCTCGCGGTAATCGGAGTGCTCGGCATGCTAAACTTCGGCCTCATGATCGGGCTGCAGAACTATGCGCTGCATCATTTGCAGTCGGGTCGTGGATCGCTCATCTTCTCGACATTGCCGTTCTTCACGATGCTCATTTCCGCTGGCTGCGGTTTCGAGCGCCTGACAAGCGCGAAACTGCTCGGCGTCGGCCTCGTAACGCTCGGGGTAGGGCTGGTCATAGGCGAGAAGACATTTGTCGAATCGAATTCTCAGAATTGCTGGCATGGCGAGATTGTCATGCTTGCCTGCGCTGTCATCGCGGCCGCAGTGTCAGTCGCGTACAGACCCTATGTCCGCACGTATTCAGCGCTGCCCGTATCCGCATGGGCCGTGGCGTGCGCCCTGTGTCCCCTGGCAATCGTAAGTGTCAGCGAGGGCGCCCTTGAGAAAATCGGACACTTCAGCCCACAGGTTTGGAGCGGCATCGTCGCGCTCGGCATAAGCAGTGCATTCTTTTACTGGCTATGGCTGTGGGCGCTCGGGCAAATTGCACCGTCTCGTGCCAACGTCTTTCAAGCCCTCGGACCTGTGACTGCTGCCTTGACTGGCGCGGCTTTCTTGAACGAAGCGATATCCTCCACCTTCGCTCTCGGCCTGATCGTGACCGCAGCAGGATTTGTCCTCGCAAATCGCCGTGAGCAGTAGATCAAGATTCTGCCTATCTCGCTATCGCATGACGGGCTTGGGCCCGTCACGCCGGAGACCTGAAGGTCGGTATCGGAATGTCCTCTGCCGCCCCAGACGAGCGAGGTCATGGCGATCCGAAGCCGCCAGCTTGCCGTCGCTCTGGCGCAGCCACGCCGGACTGTGCTAGGCGCTCTCTCGGGATTTGCCGGAAATGAGGCGCGTGCCGTCGATGTCGGACCAGTCGCTCGCCACCGTTTTTGCGCCGTCCGAGGCGGCCGTCTGCGTCGGCCTCGTCGGCGCCGGGATCCAGGGCTCGCTGACGCCCGCCATGCACATGCGCGAAGCCCGCGCGCAAGGCTTCGGCTACGAGTACCGGCTGATCGACACCGACGCCTTGCGGCTCGCGCCCGGCGCGCTGCCGGAACTCATCGAGCGGGCGGAGGCCGCGGGCTTTTCCGGCCTCAACGTGACCTTCCCGTTCAAGCAGGCGGCGTGCGAGTACCTGACCGACATCTCGGCCGACGCGGCCGCCTTGCGCGCCGTCAACACCATCGTCTTCGACGGCGGCCGCCGCATCGGCCACAACACCGACTGGTGGGGGTTCGGCCGCGCCTTCGAGCGCGACTTCGGCGACGTCCGGCGCGAGCGGGTGGCGCTGCTCGGCGCGGGCGGGGCGGGAGCGGCCGTCGCCTACGCCCTGCTCAAGTCGAACGTCACAGACGTGCGCATCGTCGAGGCGCAGCCCGGCAAGGGCGCGGCGCTTGCCGCCGACCTTCGGGAGCTTTTTCCCGCAGCCCGCGTCAGCGCCGCCCCGGATGCCGCAAGCGCGGTCGCCGGCGCCGACGGCCTCGTCAACGCGACGCCGGTCGGAATGGCCAAGCTCCCCGGACTGCCGCTCGCGCCGGACCTCGTCGGAGCCGGCCGCTGGCTCATCGACATCATTTACTTTCCGCTCGAAACCGAGCTTCTGCGGCTTGCGCGCCAGCGCGGCGCAAAGGCGGCAAACGGCGGCGGGATGGCGGTCTTCCAGGCGGTCCGGGCGTTCGAGCTGTTCACCGGCCGCGCCGCCGATCCCGAGCGCATGGAAGCCTCGTTCCGCGCGCTCGCCGCGGCCAGAACCCCGGGCTGAAGGAGGCGCCATGCAGCCTGCCATCGCCACCGTCTGCCTCAGCGGCGTGCTCAACGAGAAGCTCGAGGCCATCGCCGCGGCGGGTTTCACCGGCGTGGAGCTCTTCGAGAACGATCTCCTCGCCTTCTCCGGCACCGCCCGCGACGTCCGGCGCATGGCCGACGACCTCGGCCTCAAGATCATTACCTATCAGCCCTTCCGGGACTTCGAGGGACTGCCGCCGGAGAAGCGCGCCCGCGCGCTGCAGCGGGCCGAGCGCAAGCTCGACACCATGGCCGAGCTCGGCTGCGATCTGCTGATGGTGTGCTCCAACGTGTCGCCGGAGAGCCTCGGCGGCATCGAGCGGGCGGCGGCGGACCTTCACGAGCTTGGCGAGCGCGCGGCCCGGCGCGGCTGCCGCGTCGGCTTCGAGGCGCTCGCCTGGGGCCGGCACATCAACGACTACCGGGACGCCTGGGAGGCTGTGCGCCGCGCCGCTCATGCGGCGGTCGGAGTCGTGCTCGACACGTTCCACATCCTCGCCCGCAAGACCGACCTTGCCGCCATCCGCGCCATCCCGGCCGACCGCATCGCGCTCGTGCAGATCGCCGATGCGCCGCGCCTCGACCTCGATTACCTCAACTGGAGCCGCCACTACCGCAATTTCCCCGGCCAGGGCGACCTGCCAATCCAGGACTTCATGCTGGCGCTGCAGGCGACCGGCTACGACGGCCCGGTCTCGCTCGAAATCTTCAACGACCAGTTCCGCGCCGGCTCGACGCGGCGCGTGGCGGTCGACGGCCGCCGCTCGCTCATCTACATGCTCGATCAGACCCGCCAAGCCGTCGGCGCGCAGCCGAACCTGCCGCCGCCGCTGCCGCCGCGCGCCCGCCCGACCGGGACCGCGTTCATCGAGTTCGCGATCGACGACAGCGAGGCCCCGTCCTTCGAAGGGCTGCTCGCGGGGCTCGGCTTCACGCGGGCGGGCGAGCACATCAGCAAGGACGTGACGCGCTGGACGCAAGGGGCGATCAACATCGTCACCAACCGCGAGACGGAGGGCTTCGCCCACTCCTTCCACATCGCCCATGGTGCGGGCGTGTGCGCCATCGGCCTCGAGGTGGACGACGCCGCGGCGACGCTGGCGCGCGCCCGCAGCCTGCTCGACGTGCCGTTCTCGCAGGCGGTCGGTCCGGGCGAACTCGAGGTGCCGGCGGTCCGCGGCGTCGGCGGCAGCCTCGTCTATTTCGTCGACCGCAGAAGCGAACTCGGACGCATCTGGGACATCGAATTCAGGACGCCCTCACCCGGCGCGCCGGCGAGGCCCGCCGGGCTCACCCGGATCGATCACATCTCGCAGTCCATGCACTACGAGGAGATGCTGACCTGGCTCCTCTTCTACAATTCGCTGCTCGACGTGACGAAACCGCCCGAAGCCGAGGTCCTCGACCCCGGCGGCGTGGTCAAGAGCCAGATCCTGCAGACCGCGGACGGGGCGCTGCGCCTCGTTCTCAACGCCTCGCAGTCTGGCCGCACGCAGTCCTCTCGGTTTCTCACCGAGATGTTCGGCTCGGGCGTGCAGCACATCGCCTTCGCGACCGACGATCTCCTCGCCACCGCGGCCCGGCTCGTCGCCAACGGCGTCAAGCTCCTGCGCATTCCCGAGAACTACTACGAAGATCTCGAGGCGAGATGGGATCTGCCGTCGGACCAGCTCGAGGCAATGCGGCGCCTCAACGTCCTCTATGATCGCGACGGGACGGGCGAGTATCTGCAGGTCTACACGCGCACCTTCGACGAGCGGTTCTTCTTCGAAATCGTCGAGCGGCGGGGCGGCTACACGGGCTTTGGCGCCGCAAACGCGCAGATCCGGCTGACCGCCCAGGCCCTCGAGGCCCGCCACCCGACCCTGCCGCGCCGGTAGCGAGGGCGAACGCCCGCCCCCCCGCCCCTGTCGATAACCGAGGAGGCGGCTTTGCCGCGCAGGCCAGACTCGTTGCATCGTCGCGCGAATTCAGGCATCCCCACCCGCCGGGACCTGATTTTGGGATTTTCCTGATGCACATCACGCGGTTGCGCCTGCTCGGGTTCAAGTCGTTCGTCGAGCCGACCGAGCTTCTGATCGAGCGGGGCCTGACCGGCATCGTCGGCCCCAACGGCTGCGGCAAATCGAACCTGCTCGAGGCCCTGCGCTGGGTGATGGGCGAGACGTCCTACAAGTCCATGCGCGCCTCGAGCATGGAGGACGTCATCTTCTCCGGCACCACCACGCGGCCGGCGCGCAACTCCGCCGAGGTGACGATCTTCATCGACAATTCCGCCCGCACCGCGCCGGCCGAGTTCAATGACAGCGACGTGCTCGAAGTGACCCGGCGCATCGAGCGCGACATGGGCTCGGCCTATCGCATCAACGGCAGCGAGGCGCGGGCGCGCGATATCAAGATCCTGTTCGAGGATGCGGCCACCGGCGCCCGCTCGCCGGCGCTCGTCAGGCAGGGCCAGATCGGCGAGATCGTCAACGCCAAGCCCGAGCAGCGCCGGCGCATCCTCGAGGACGCCGCGGGCGTCGCCGGACTGCATTCGCGCCGCCACGAAGCGGAGCTGAGGCTCCGGGCGGCGGAAGCGAACCTCGCCCGCCTCAACGACGTGCTTGGCGGCCTCTCGAGCCAGATCGAGAGCCTGAAGCGCCAGGCCCGGCACGCGCGGCGCTACAAGGAGCTTTCCGAAGCGATTCGC
>CAYWBX010000250.1:0-5593 GCA_964456015.1 uncultured Hyphomicrobiaceae bacterium
CAACCGCTAGCGGGCGAGGAACTGCTTGAGGAGCTCCCGCGCCTTGCCGATCTTTTCGTCAGCCTTGGCGCCGCCCCCGAGAACATCGCGTAAGGCGCCGTCGCCATCGCCGTCCTTGAGCTTGCGCAGCGCCTCCTGCGCCTGCGGCGATCTGAGCACCGCGCCCACATCCGGAACGACGCTGACTTTATCGAGCGGACCGGCGATCCTGAGCGGGACCTCGAGACCACCGGAGCCCGCCGCCTCGGTCTTCACCAGCATGTTCATATTGCGATCGACAAGATTGATGACGCCGCTGCCGGTTGCGCGCAGCGCCGGACTATCGACCTTGAGATCCTGATTGCGCGCCACGCCATGTGCGATCTGGAAGGTACCCGACAGCTCCCTGAAGGGCGTGCGGCTGCCGCTAGTTCGCTCAAGTCTTGGCACGCGGCCCTGCGCCAGGGCGGCAATCGACTGTGAGATATCCCACCCAAGCAGTGCCCCGTCGGCAAGCTTCAGATCGGCCTTGCCGGCAAGCGTCCCGATCAGCTCGCGCTCGCTGCCGCCCTTCGCGCTTACGGCGAGACTGAAGCGACCCCTCCCGTCTATGAGCTCGACGGACGAGATTGCCTGCAGCAACGGCTGCGCCGCAACGCCCTCACCGGAGAGATTGACACCGAGGGTGATGTCCGGCTCGCGCGCATCGACGCTCACGACGCCTTTGATCGTCCCATCGAACACCTCGGCCCGCGGAATTTCGACTTTCAGGACGCCGGCCTTCAGCTGGGCAACGGCCTGCGCCGCACCAGCTCTGAGCGGGCCGGCCGCAATGCCTGCAAATTCGAAACGCCCGTCGAGGTCGACAAGCCGCAGAAGCGCGGGGTTGAGCGGCTCGCTGCTCCAGCCGGGACCCGCGCGCCGGCTGAAGCCGCGAACGGCCGTTCCGGGACGCCGCGCCGGCTCGGCGGCGTCCGGCGCGGGCATTGCGCCAGGATCCGGGCGGTTGAGCAAATCCTCGATGGAGGCAGGAGGTGCGAGACCGCCGGCCGATGGAGCGAAGCGCCCGGCTTGCGTTTCCTTGGGTCGCGGGGCCGGGCTCCCTGGCGGCCCGGTTGGGCGCGCGGACGGCGCAAGGACCGGCTCGAGTGCCAGCAGGCGATCCAGATCCAGGGCCGCAACTGTGATGTTGGCCTTGGCTTGCGGTCTCGGCCCGCCAACGTCGAGCGACACCGTTCCGCTCGCCGCAGTCCCGGCGGCGGATAGCTTAGCTTCCGTAATGGTCACACGCGAGCCGACGAACTTGACGTGCCCCGAGAAGGACGCCGCGCCGAGCGGATCGAGACCTGACACCGGCAGGCGGAGCAGCCGCGTCAAGTCGTCGACCGAGGCTGCTGCAAGCGCGACGCGGCCGTCGAGCGACGGGGTGCCGGCGCCCGTCACCATCCCGGAGTATTCGAGGCTCCCGGAGCGGGCAGCAAGCCGGATCGCCAGCTTTGCCGGCTGATCCGCAAGGAAGCTGCGCGGCGACGTCACCGCGACGTCGAAGACGATGCGCTCACCATCGTGCACGAATTGCCCGGCGGCAGTGAGCGGCCCCGACAAGTCCTTGAGGGACAGGCGGCCGTCGATCGCCTCGAGATTGAACGCCATCGTCGTGCGCGCGTCGCTGAAGCGGACCTCGCCGGCGGTGATGCTGACGTCGGCCAGAGAAAGGTCGTTGATGCCCGCGGGCTTCTGCCGGCCGACGGCTCCGTCGCCCGAATTCCGGACGAAGTCCTGCAGCTCTCTCGGCAGCAGCCGGCCATCCGGCCCGCGCGTCTGAACGGCCTGGGCAAGACGGATCCTATGGCCGTCGCGAAGATCATGGATTGCGGCAAAGTCCCAGCTCCGCCGCCCGGCGTTGTCCACGCGCAGCGCCACAACCGGCCGGTGCAACACAAGGCGCTCGACAACGACTTCGCGCATGAGGAGCGGCAGAGGATTGAGCTCGATGCTGAGCTCCTCGGCTTGCAACAGCGGCGCACCGGGCATGGCAGGGGGAGCGGACAACGTCACGTCGCGCAGCCTGACCGATACGCGCGGCAGCAGGCGCAGTGCGATCGGGCCTGCGATGTCGAGATCGCGGCCCGTCGTCCGCTTCACATGCGCGACGAGCGTGTCGCGGACGAGCGCCGTCGGCGGCGCTACGACGATCGCGGCCGCCGCGGCGAGAACGAGCGCAAGCCCCGTGAGAACAAAGAGCGTCGCGCTGCGCAACACCCGGCCCGCGAGGGACGATCGGCTCACCTCCTGCAACGGCCGATGCCCTGCGGCCCGATCGTAAGCGGGCTGTCGCGGCGCGGGCGGCCGAAGGTCAGGCCCGACCGGCGGCAGTCGGGGGTCGTGCCGAGTTTCCCAGCCCCATCGCGGGCTTCCCCCTGGGGCCGAGCTTTGGCGATCCGGCCGCTCGCCGGGACGATGGGCGCCAAGACTCGGCGGTGAACGGCGGTCGCGCGGATCTGGCATGGCGGCGGCTCAAAAGACTTTCTGGTCGCGGTCGCAGGCGAGCGTCACTCGGGCGTCTGATCCGACGTCTGACGACGGCTCCTCCGGTAATTGCCAATTGTGTCGCCGGCGCGGAATGCGGGGACATGTCCCCGCAGCGCGGCAAATCGCACCAGGAACGAACGCGGCACGGAGATACTGGCCGAGCGTACCGGGCAAACACTATCGTGTTTCGAGGGCAACAGCGAGCGGATGCGGCAGATGGGACTGGCTGTGCAAAGCCTGATCGGGGTTTTGGTACTGCCGTTACTGGCGTTCCTGATTTCGGAAGACCGCGCTTCGCACCGCAATTTTGCGGCCTGGCGACGCGCCGCCGTGGGCATCCTGGTCCAGGCTGCCATTGCCCTGATTCTCATCCGGCTGCCACAGTCGCGTGCGCTCTTCGACGGGATCGGAGCCATCGTCGGGGCCCTGCAAGCGGCGACCGAAGCGGGACTGCAACTCGTGTTCGGCTACCTCGCCGGGCAAGAGCCGCCGCCGTTCGAGATGGTCCGACCGCAGGCCGGCTACATCCTGGCCTTTCGCGGCCTACCGCTGATCCTGGTGGTGAGTGCGCTCTCGCGGCTCCTCTACCACTGGGGAGTCCTACAGCTGGTGGTCGGCGGCATGGCCAGGGTCTTTCGCCGCGCCTTCGGCATTGGCGGTCCGCTCGGCACGGTCGCGGCAGCGAAGATCTTCCTCGGCATGGTGGAGGCGCCGCTCCTGGTCAGACCCTACCTGGCCGGCATGGGCCGCGGCGCCCTGTTCGCTGCCATGGCAGTCGGAATGGCGACCATCGCCGGCACGGTGATGGCCCTCTACGCGGCCATCCTCGAACCCGTCCTCCCGGGTGCGGCCGGGCACATTCTCGCGGCCTCGCTGATGAATGCGCCGGGAGCCCTCGTGCTGGCGCGGCTTGTGGTTCCGCAGGGCTTCGAGGGCGGGCCGGACGCCGCGGCCCTGCGGCTCGAGAATGCGCCCCGCTCGACCATGGACGCCATCGCTCAGGGGACGATCGACGGCCTGCGACTTCTGGCGGCGGTCGTCGCCATGCTGATCGTCATGGTGGCCCTCGCGGCGCTCGCCAATTCGTTGCTCGGGTTCGTTCTGGCCCCGTTCGGCATCCGCCTGACCATCCAGCAGGTGCTCGGCTGGATCGCGGCCCCGTTCGCTCTCCTCATCGGCATACCGGCGAGCGAGGCACTCGTTGCCGGCAGTCTCCTTGGCCAGAAGGTTATCCTCAACGAGTTGATCGCCTATCTCGACCTCGCACGGCTGCCGCCGGAGGCTCTCTCGGCGCGATCGCGGCTGCTCCTCACCTATGCGCTCTGCGGGTTTGCAAATCTCGGCTCGCTCGGGATCATGATCGGCGGACTTACCGCCATGGTGCCGGAGCGGCGCGGCGACATCATCGAGATGGCGCCGAAGGCGATGCTGGTGGGGCTGATGGCCACCTTGCTGTCGGCGGCCATCGTCGGCACGATCGTGTGGAATTGAACGGCTGGGGCGGCGCGGCATCGCGATGGCACGAAGGCGGGGAAAGCGGTCGCGCGGCGCGCGAAAGCGGGCACGGGTCTCGCGCAAACCGGCGCCGGTCGGCGCTCAAGCCACGACGGCAACGGGCAACCTGGCGGGCGCAGCCGTCACGAGGTCGTCTGGCGCTGCCGGTTCCGGCGTCGAGGACAGAACGTCCTGGCTTCGACGCATCGGCAGATACGTCGCCGCCTGGGCGATCGGAGCCATCGGGTCGCTGGTGTTCGTCTGGGCGAAGCTGCCGCTGCCCTGGTTTCTCGGCGCTCTGACGTTCTGCCTCATCGCTTCCGTCGCCGCGGCCCCGATCGAGCGGCCCCGGCCGCTTGCGATCCCGATGCGCTGCGTGCTCGGTGTCGCGATCGGCTCAGCCTTCACCCCGGCGCTCCTCGACCGCATGGGCAGCATGGCCTGGAGCCTCCTGCTGCTCGTGCCTTACATGCTGTTCGTGATCGCCCTCGGCATGGTGTTCTACGAACGCTTCGCCAAGCTCGACCGTCCCACCGCGTTCTTTTCCGCAGTACCCGGCGGGCTCACCGACATGACGACGATGGCCGAAGACGCAGGCGCCAAGCCGCGCTCCGTCATCCTCATCCAGGCGAGCCGCATTCTGGTGATTGTGTTTGCGTTGCCGCTCTGGTTGCAGTGGCATGACGGGCTCAGCGTCAATCAAGCGGTGGCGGCAAGCCGGGCGCACATCTGGGAGGTAGACCCGCGCGATGCGCTGGTCATGGTCGCAATGGGTCTCTTCGGCTGGCTCGGCGCGCGACGGCTCGGCCTTGCGGGTGCGCCGATCGTCGGGCCGATGCTGGTCAGCGGAACCGCGCACGCGTTCGGCTGGACCTTCTCGGCCGTGCCGGTCGAGGTGCTCATCATCGCGCAGATCAGCGTCGGCGTGCTGCTCGGCTGCCAGTTCCGAGGGCTCACGCTGCGCGAGTTCACCTCGACGATGGTGTGGGGGATCGCCTACGCCGCGGGGCTTCTGGTCATTACCGCGGTCGTTGCGCATTACGTCGCGCGCTGGACCGGATTCGACCCGGTCTCGGTGCTGCTCGCGTTCGCGCCGGGCGGGCAGACCGAGCTCAACCTCTTGACCTACGTCCTCGGACTCGACGTCGCCTACGTGGCACTTCATCATCTGATGCGCCTTGGGATCGTGATCCTCGGCGCGCAGCTCGTTTTCAAGGCTCAGAAGGGCTGGCGCAAGTCCTGAGGCCGGCTAGTCTCTTGACCGCTCGCGTCGAACAGATCCCGCTCTTTGTGCTGACCGGGTTCCTCGGCAGCGGCAAGACCACGCTGCTCGCGCGCACGCTGCGCCATCCTGGTTTTGCGCGCACGGCGGTGATCATCAACGAGATGGGCGAGATCGGCCTCGATCACGAGCTCGTCCAAACCTCGAGCGAAAGCCTGATCGAGCTCGAAACGGGCTGTCTGTGCTGCGCCGTGCGCGGCGACCTCGCCGTCACGCTCTGCGACCTGCTCAACCGGCGCGATAGCGGCTCGGTCATGCCTTTTGAGCGCATCGACGATGTCGTGGCGATCAATGCAGCCATCCACG
>CAYWBX010000251.1:0-5579 GCA_964456015.1 uncultured Hyphomicrobiaceae bacterium
GCTTTCTCCATGTAGTACACACGGTGCGGCACGCCGATGATGTGCGGATGCAGGCCGAACGTGATGATGCGGGGTTGTGTCTCGATCTCGCGCTCGATCACCGCGAGCGTCGCTTCGAGGCGGCGCAGCATCTCGTCGCTCGACTGGCTCTGCACCACCCAGATCGGCACGTCGTTGAGCTCCCACGTATAGGGTAGCGAGAGCAGCGGCCCGTGCTTCGTCGTGATCCAGCACGGCAGGTCGTCGATCACCCAGTCGTGCGTGAATTCGACGCCGGCGGCCTTCAGAACATCGGGCGTTGCATCGGTCTCGGCGCCGCCGGCGCCGAACCAACCGCGCGTCCGCTTGCCGGTGACCCGCTCGAGGCGCTCGAGGCAGCGGCGGATTTCGGCTTCCTCGTTCTCGACGTGCTTCAGCGACCGCTGGAACCAGCCGTGGCCGACGAACTCCCAGCCGGCCGCCAGCACCTCTTCGGTGAGCGACGGATAGATGTCGGCCACCTGGGCGTTGAAGAAGGTGGTCGCCCTGATCCCGCGCCGGGCGAGCATCGTGAGGCAGCGCGGCATTCCCGCGCGCAGTCCGTACTCGACCCAGGAAAAATTCGGCAGGTCGGGCGGCGGCACCTGGGCGCCGTGCGGTGGCGGCAGGATACCGCGCGGCATCGGCCGTTCGAACGGCCAGTATTCGATGTTCATGACGACATTGACCATCAGCGGCTTGCCCGGGATCGGGGCCAGCCGCTTACGGCGGCTCGAGAGCTCGAAGGGGATGCGGGGATTTGAGGCCATGGCTGAGGTCCGGGCTCGGCGGCGGATCGCGTCCGAGACTACGCGGCAATGCGCCGCCGGCACAATCGGGCGCGCTGCGCCGAGAGCTTCCGCACCCAAGGGGTTGCCCGGCGGGCCTGCCTCAGGCACGCTGCCGGGCAATGTCGCAAGTCGGCCCATATACCGCCGCCCCCGACCTCACCCCGAACCTACCGGACGTGGTGGCGGACGTGCGCGAGCTCTTCGAACGCTATGAGCGGGCGCTCGTCGACAAGGACGTCGCCGTGCTCGACGAGACCTTCTGGAACAGCCCGCATACCATCCGGTATGCGCTGCATGAGAACGGCTACGGCTTCGAGGAAATTCACGGCCATCGCGTCGCCCGGCCGCCCGGGCCCGGCATCAAGGAACGGCGCATCCGCCTCGAAATCCTGACGCTCGGACGAAGCTTTGCTACGGTAAACCTCGAATTCAAGGTGCGCGGGCGCGACCTCATCGGCAGACAGAGCCAGACCTGGGTGAACTTCCCGGGAGTCGGCTGGAAAGTCGTTTCCGCCCACGTCTCGACCGTCAATGATGCACCGCTGTGGTAATCGCCTCGTGAGTTCACGTTCTCCTGCCGCCCACTACGTCGACCCCGCCACCGGCGCCCGCTTTCCGCTCGCCGTCCCGCGCTGGCGCTCGGATGCCGGCGGGCCACTGATGCTGAGCGAACTCCCCGGCCTCAGGCGATCCGACATCGACACCAGCGTGCGATCGCTCTGGCGCTACCGCAGGGCGTTTGCCGTCGAAATCGCGCAGCCGGTGACGCTCGGCGAAGGACTGACGCCGCTCGTCCGGAGCCGCTTCCGGGGTATCACCGCCCATTTCAAGCTCGAATGGTTTGCTCCTTCCGGCAGCTTCAAGGACCGCGGTGCCAGCGTGATGGTCTCGGCGCTCCGGCACCAGGGGATCACGCACATCCTCGAGGACAGCTCCGGCAACGGCGGCGCTGCGATCGCCACGTACGCGGCAGCCGCGGGGATGCGAGCCAAGATTCTCACGCCTGCCTCGACGCAGCCCGGCAAGCTTGTGCAGATGCGGGCGCTCGGCGCCGAGGTCGAACTGGTCCCGGGCAGCCGGCAGGCGACGGCCGATGAGGCCGTCCGGCAGGCGGATCGCATCTTCTATGCCAGTCACAACTGGCAGCCGTTCTTCCTCGAGGGCACCAAGACGCTCGCCTATGAGCTATGGGAAGACCTCGGCTTCAAACCGCCGGACAACGTCATCATCCCGACGGGGGCCGGCAGCAACGTGCTCGGCTGCGACATCGGGTTCGGCGAGCTCCTGCGCGCGGGCGAGATCGAGAGGCTGCCGCGGCTCTTTGCGGTGCAGCCCGAGAACTGCGCGCCGATCGACGCCTGCTTCAAGCGGGGCGCCAGCGCACTCGATGGTTTCGTCGCCAAGCCGACGATCGCCGAAGGAACAGCGATAGCGCGACCGGTCCGACTTCGCGAAAACCTGGCGGCGATCCGCCGCTCGGGAGGCGCCACCGTGACGGTCAGCGAGGAGGAGATCGTCGCGGCGACCCTGGCGCTGCCGCGCGAGACAGGCCTTTACGCGGAGCCGACCAGCGCCGCCGCGGCGGCGGCGCTGAGCAAGCTCGCAGCGAGCGGCGCGATCGCCGCCGGCGATGTGACCGTCGTGGTGCTCACGGGAACCGGCCTCAAGGCGACGCCAAGGATCGGCGAGCTCATCGGGACTGCGGGATAGCCTTGGCAAGGGATCGGACAGCCATGCTGCAACAAGCGATCGATCTCCTGGCCGAGGCGGACGAGCTGAGCACGCTCCTCAGGCCGCTGCCCGATGCCGACTACGAGCGCGTCACGGCGTTCAAGCACTACACGATCAACGACGTGCTGCGGCATCTGCACCAGGGCGATTACATGGGCGAGCTCGCAATCGAGGGGCGCGAGGCGTTCGAGACCTGGTATCGGGGGCGCCAGCAGCGGCGCGCCGCGGGTGTTTCGACCCGGGACGATGCGCGCCTGCAGTTCGGCCATCTTGCCGGCCGGGCGCTGCATGACGCCTGGCGGGCGAAGCTCGATGTGCTCGCCGACAAGCTCGGCCGCATGGATCAGAATGCCCGGCTGCCGTGGGCGGGGCCGGACATGGGCGTCAAGATGTTCACGACCGCCCGGCAGATGGAAGTGTGGGCGCACGGCCAGGAGATCTTCGACGTGCTCGGACGCGAGCGCCAGCCGACGGATCGGCTGAAGAACATCGCCGTGATCGGGGTGCGCACGTTCGGTTGGACGTTCGCAAACCGGGGACTGCCGGTGCCCGAGACCCCACCCTATGTGCGGCTTACCGCGCCGAGCGGCGCCGTGTGGGAGTGGAATCCGCCTTCGGATCGCAACGCCGTTCTTGGCAATGCGCTTGAGTTCTGTCAGGTGGTGACTCAGGTGCGCAACATCGCCGACACCCACCTGAGGGTCATCGGCGAGACCGCACAACGCTGGATGGCGATGGCGCAGTGCTTCGCCGGCCCGCCCGAAACGCCGCCGCCGCCGGGCCTGCGGCGTCGCGCCGACGTGGCATAAGGCCTGGGGCGCTTGAGAAGCGGGAAAGAACGTATGGCTGACAGCTACGACGTCGTCATCATCGGCGCAGGCCCGGCCGGTCTTGCCGCCGCGAGAACCATCGCGCGCGCCGGCGCGCGAACCGCGCTTGTCGACAAGATGGGGCCCGGAGGGCAGCTTCTGAACATCGGCGAAATACGTGGATCGGCCCTTGCGCCGGCCGGGACGCGGGGACCCGATCTCATCGCGACGTTGGTCGATGAAGTAACGGACGCCGGCTGCGAGCTGCTTGTGGACGAGGTGACCGCCATTGCACCCGCCTGGACAGTGACCATGCTCGATCAGGAAGTCCGGTCGAGTGTCGTGGTTTTGGCGACGGGGATGGAGCAGGGCACGACCGGCCTCGCCAACGAGGCGCAATTTAAAGGGCACGGCGTTTCTCATTGCGCCGAGTGCGATGGGCCGCTCTACGCCGGCAAGCGCGTCGTTGTTGCCGGTTCGGACCGATGGGCGATTGAGGAGGCCATCGACCTCGCCAGCGTCGCCGGACACGTGACGCTGGTGACGGAGCCCGGCTGCGCCCCCCTGTCCGAAGCTGCGGCGCGCCCCCTCGATCAGTGCGGAAATCTGACTTGCATCTCAGGTCGCATTGCGGATCTCAAGGGCGCGGAACGTCTTGAAGAGGTCGTCGTCGAGGGGGTGAGCGGGCGCGCGGCGCTGCCCGCGGCCGGCCTCTTCGTGTACAGCAACCGCCGGGCGGCAACCGGCATCGCCGGGCTCGACGGCGTCCTGTCGCAAGACGGCTTCGTCGTCGCGCAGGCCGATGGGACGACTGCGGCGGCGAGGCTCGTCGCCTGCGGCGACGTGCGCATGAACGCCATGCACTGTATCGACGCGGCGATTGCGGACGGAGAGCGGGCCGGGCAGAATGCGCTTCGCCAGCTGGCGGCGTTTGCCGGCCGTTAGCGGCGATTGCGCCCGAGAGGAGCGACTTGTCATGCGCATCGTCAACCCGACCTTCGGTCTCGCCAGTGTCACGACCGAGCGATCGAACGCCGGCGCCGTGGACTGGCGGCGCGACGGCATTGCGCTGTTCTCGAATTCCAAGCCCAATGCGAAGGATCTGCTCGAAGGGCTCAGGCTGAAACTCGCCACCATCCGGCCCGTCGAGGGGATCGACTTCTACTACAAGGACACGGCGAGCCGACCGGCACCGGCCGCTACGCTCGAGAACATCGCGCAGAAGCACCGCGCCGCGCTGCTCGCGCTTGGGGATTGAGGCTCGTGCTCATCGTGGAGTTTCCACGACAGCGTCGAACTCGAGAAGCGCGGCGTCACCGCCTATGTCATCGCCACGGAGACATTCCGTCCGCTGGTGCTGGCACAGGCCAAGGCGCGCAAGGTCGAGCCGCGGCTCTTGGTGGTCAAACATCCGGTCGGCGGTCTCAACGCGGAGGAGCTCGCCGAGCGGATCGACGCTGCCTGGGCGGCGCTCGCCAAGATCATCGGTCCATGACGAAGCCCTGCGCTACCGTGCTCCGCTCGACCCGTCGGGACGCAACGCAAGATTGGTTTCCAGCTTGCGGCGCGCACAAAGAGGCACAACGAAGGAGGACGCCATGCGCAACAGGATGCTCGCCATTGCCGCCGCGGCGGCTGGATCCGCCCTTCTCGCCACGCAGGTGCTCAAGGCGCAACAGCAGGCGCCGTCTCCGCCGCCGATCACACAGGGCGCCGGGAACATCAAACGCACGCCCCTGCAAAAGTTCGACGTTCCCGGAACGAACTACGAGACGGTGATCGGCCTGGCCGAGGTGGTGGCGAACGTGAACATCGGCCGACACACACACCCCGGCCCGGAGTCGGGCTACGTGCTCGAGGGCGAGATGACGCTCTTGATCGACGGCCAGCCGCCGCGGCCGCTCAAGGCCGGCGACAGCTACCTTGTGCCCGCCGGCGCCATCCACGACGGGAAGTCTGGGCCAACAGGCGCGAAAGTGATCGCCACCTACGTCGTCGAAAAGGGAAAGCCGCTTGCCACGCCCGCGAAGTAACCGTGCGGTTGCGGCGAAGTCATCGGAGCACGCTTGCAGATGAGTGCAGCGACAGACAGCGAGGTTCTCGAGATCGGCGACCTCGACGGCGAGGCCTGGACCGAATTCGCGATTGCGCAAGGTTGGAGCGACGGATTTCCGCTCGTCGTGCCCACCGAGGAGGCTGTTGATCGTTTCATCGCTCAGTCGCGCGGCGA
>CAYWBX010000252.1:0-5560 GCA_964456015.1 uncultured Hyphomicrobiaceae bacterium
CGACTGGTACATCGCGCGCATTCCGTCGGCCCAGCCGCGCACGTCCTTGAGCTCCGCGGCGGCCGCTTCGGCGAGGTCCTGCCCCGCCGAGAACGCCTGGCCGGCGCCCGTGATGACGACCGCCTTCACCTCCGGGTCCGCATCCGCGCTTGTCATCGTTCGCGTCAGCGCCGTCCTGAGTTCGGCGCTGACCGCATTGAGCACGCGCGGCCGGTTGAGCGTGACGACGAGCGTGCCGGCCTTCAGCTCGGTCAGTACCGTGTCGGTCATGGCATCGTCCTTGTCGCTCGGAGCGCTCTGTCGCGCGCCTCACTCCACCTTGATGTTCTTCGCCTTGATGATGGCGCCATAGCGCTCGCCGTCCTCCCTCTGCGCCTTGGCGAGACCTTCCGGAGTGGACGGAATGATCCGCGCGCCGATGTCGCCGAGCTTCGCCTTGACGGATGGATCGGCGAGGGCGGCATGCACCGCCTTGTTGAGCTTCTGGATGATGTCGGCGGGCGTCTTGGCGGGCGCATAGAGCCCATACCAGTTCTCCATCTCGACGCCGGCGATGCCCTGCTCGGCGAGCGTTTTCACACCGGGCAGCAGCGGGCTCGGCTCTTTGGCGAGCACACCGAGCGCCTTGAGCTTGCCGCTGCGCACGTGCCCGATGAGGCCGGGGAGGTCGCCGAAGAAGGCGCCCGTCTGGTCGGCGATGAGGTCCTGCAGCGCGGGTGCGGCGCCCTTGTAAGGAACGTGCAGCGTCTTGGCGCCCGTCGCCTGCGTGAAGAGCTCGAGCGCGATGTGCGTCGTCCCGCCGACGCCCGCAGAGGCGATCGGAACCGGCTGCGGCGAGGCCTTCGATGCCGCCGCCAGCGCGTTCGCATCAGTCCATGGCTTCGAGGGATGGGTGACGAGCACGGTCGGGCTCGAAATGACGAGCGAGATGGGTGCGAAGTCGGCGACCGGATCGTAGGTGAGCTTATCGTAGAGCCTGGGGTTGAGCACGACGGTGGTCATGCTCGACAGGAAGACGACGGAGCCGTCCGCCGGGCTGCGCGCCACGCTCTCGGCGGCGATGATTGTGTTGCCGCCGGCCTTGTTCTCGACGATGACGGAGTGGCCTAGGTCTTTCGCCATCGGCTCGGCGATGAGCCGCGCCACGATGTCGACGGGGCCGCCCGGCGGGAAGGCGACGACGATCTTGGTCACCTTGCTCTGTGCGTAAGCCGCCCCGGGCGACGCCAGGACGATGGCGATCGCCAGTCCCACGAGTAAACGCAGCATGGACTTGCTCTCCTCGACATGTGGCCTGCCGGCACGGGCGCGAACCTCGGTTCGCAGGCGCTTGCCGGCTCGTTCGGCGCCACTATAGCCCGGCAACCGGGTATCCGCCGCGTCCGTTCTGCGGCCTGCGGCTGGCGATGAATTGCCGCGCCTCGCCGGGTCGTCCGGCCCTGAGCATGGCGCAGGTCACCGTATACTCGAGAAGGTCGCGCTGCGCACGGCTGCCGCCGAGCCGCTCGTGACTCGGCAGCACGGGCGCGAGCTCGCGAATGACGCCATCCCAGTTCCCGCACGCGAAAGCCTCAAATCCGCGCGCGACCGGCGCCAGCATGTCGGCTGCCGGTCCCTTGGGCGACTCGGCAATGCGGTGCAGGGCTTCGCTGTCGCCAGCCATGGCGAAGGCCAGCGCGGAGTGCATGTCGGCAAACTGCACGCCTGAATTCGGGAACCAGCGCGCCGCGTAGGCCGCCACCTCTTTCCACAGCTCCGGCCGGCGCGGCACGCCGGCGATCTCCGCGCGATGCAGGAAGGCCGCGCAATCCGTCAGCACATTGATCTGCGGTCCCCAGGCGACGCCCGGCCGCATGGCACTCTCATATACCGTCCAGGCCTCATCGACCTGTCCCGTTTCCATCGACCAGAGTGCGATGTGCCAGTTCACATGACAGTGGATCTGGCCGTCGCGCGGATACGCCTTCGCCCAGTCCTTCAGATAGGCAAGTCCATCCTGCCGTTCACCCATCTCGTAATAGAGGTGTGCGCGGATGTGCGCGCCATGCGCGTTGCGCGGAAACTGGACGAGCGCGGTCTCGATATTGCGAAGGCCGCGATCGTGCATCTGCAGCTCGATCTCGGCGAAGGCGAGGACGGTTCGGAACCACCAGTCGTCGCCGTAAGCGTCGGCAAGCGGCTCAAGCAGCGCAAGCTGGTCCGCCTCGCGACCGGCTTTGCCCGAGAAGCCAATGAGGCCGAACACGCTCGTCGCCGGGGCCAGCGCCATGGCATCGCGCGGCCAGGACTTGACATGCTCGCGGATAAGTTCGAGCCCCGCGGCGCCTTTGCCCGTCAGGATGTTCTCGAAGATGGCGATCTGCGACTGCTCCCGCGCCGTCGTCCCAGCCTTGAGCGCGACCGCGCGGGCCAGAGGCGCCTTGACCTCCGGCCCGCGACCGAGGATCTGCAGCGTGCGCGCCAGCGCGATGTGGGCGAGCGCGAAGCCTTCGTCGGCGTCAATCGCCGCGCGGAAGGCGGCCTCGGTCCCCGCGCTCGCCGAGAGCAGCAGGTCGACGCCGTGGACATAGGCCTCGCGCGCGGCCTCGGAGCGGGTTGAAATCGCGTTGCCGTAGCGATCTTTGAGCATGAAGTTCCACCCGTCGGTCCTGTTGCAGCATCCGGTTATGACGAAGTCTGCCATGCGCCGCGGATGCGCGCCAAGCCCGGTGTCGCGGCCACACGCTCATGCGGTTTGCTCCGAGGCCCGGCCTGCTACGCCGCCTTGAGGTCCGCCTTGAGGTGGTCGCTGCCCTTTTCCGCGATCATGATGGTCGCCGGATGAATGTTCGACGACGGCACCATCGGCATCACCGAGGCGTCGATGACGCGCAGGTTCTCGATGCCGCGCACCTTGAGGTCGGGCGCGGTCACGGCGCGCTCGTCGACGCCCATGCGCGCGGTCCCGCACGGGTGGTAGACGGTCGATGCGTTGTTGCGAACGTACTCCTTGAAGTCCTCGTCCGTCTTAACGTTCTTGCCCGGCAGGTGCTGCTCGCTGATCAGCGACTTGAACGGGTCGGTGTCGCGGATCTGCTGCGCGATCTTCCAGCCGTCGAGCATCATCCGCCAGTCCTCGGGGTGCGTCATGTAGTTGGCGTGAATGAGCGGCATCTGGCGGCCTTCCGGATCGGCGAGCTTGATCTCGCCGCGACTGTGCGGCCGGCAGACGCAGAAGTTGAACATGAAGCCCGGGAACGGGTGGAGGCCGATCCTGAATGCGCCCTCCGTCGAGAAATTGATGCACTGAAACTGCAGATCGGGAATGGGCTCGCTCGGCCGCGACTTGACGAACATGGTCGCCTCGGTGGCACCCACCGCGAGCTGCCCGCCGCGGGTCGTCAGGTATTCCCAGCCGAGCTTCAGCTGTTGGAGCGGGCTCGTCATGATTTCGTTGAGCGTGCCTTTGATGTGGGTCTTGAAGACGACGCGGACCATCAGGTGGTCCTGCAGGTCCTTGCCGACGCCTGGCAGGTCGTGCACCACCGGCACACCGAGCGCCTTGAGCTCGGCGGCCGGGCCGACGCCAGAGGCCATCATCAGCACCGGCGAGTTGATCGAACCGCCCGAGAGGACGACCTGCCGGCGCGCGCGGATGCGCTTGATCTGTCCCCACCGCTCGATCTCGACGCCAACGGCCTTCCTGCCCTCGAACAGGATTCGGCGCACGTGCGTCTCGACCATGAGGCGGATGTTCGGCCGCTTGAGGTTGGGCTTCAGGTAGCCGACCGCCGTCGAGACGCGCCGTCCGTTGCGCACGTTGAGCTGCACGAAGCCGACGCCCTCGATCTTCTCGCCGTTGAAGTCGGGGTTGCGCGGGATCTGCAGGCGCGTCGCCGTCTCGACAAAGGCCCGGGCCGGCACGGACGGCCGCCTGATGCTCGAGATGTGCATCGGCCCGCCCTCTCCCCGCCAAGGGTCGGCGCCGTCCTCGTTGTGCTCCGACCGCTTGAAGTAGGGCAGCACATCCTTGTAGCTCCAGCCCTTGGCGCCGAGCCGCTCCCATTCGTCGAAGTCCGACGGCGCCCCGCGCAGGAAGACCAGGCCGTTGATGCTGCCCGAGCCGCCGAGCACCTTGCCGCGCGGCCAGGTGATCTGCCGGTTATTGAGCCCCGGCTCCGGCTGGGTCATGTAGCCCCAGTTGTTCTTCGGGTTCGGAACGACCCGCCCGAAGCCGAGCGGAATGTGGAACCAGGGATTGCGGTCGCGCTTTCCCGCCTCGATGATGCACACCGAAATCGAAGGATCCTCGCTGAGCCGCGCCGCAACGATGCAACCGGCCGAGCCAGCGCCTGCGACCACCACGTCATGCTCCTCATCGAAGGCCATCGCCTCAGCCATTCTCGTTCCCTCCGCCCTGTGCGCCGGGTTGCTCGTCCGGCTCGCGGGGCAGACTAGGGTGGACGGGTGGCTCGGTCGAGATGGGTTCGACGGCCGCATATCCGCAATGCCGGCGCCCGGATGGCCGCTGCGGCCCCACTGGCGCGGCTATCCCATAGCTCCTATGAAGCTCATCATCAGCGCTCGCGCTCTGCCAATGGGGGGTGTTCCCATGACCGTGATGAAGCTCGCCGACGACTTCCCTCCCGCGTCCCTCGATACCTGGCGCAAACTGGTCGACAAGGCGTTGAAGGGAGGCGATTTCGAGCGTCGTCTGGTATCGAGGACCGCCGACGGCATTGCGATCGCGCCGCTCTACACCCGATCCGGGCCGGTGATGGGCGCGGGCTCGGTTCCCGCGCCGGAGCCCGTGCCCGCCAGCCCTCTTGCCGCTGGACCGGATCGGCAGGCCGCCGGCTGGGACATCCGCCAGATCTATGCCGAAGACGATCCGGCGGCGGCCAACGCCGCCATCCTCGAGGATCTCGCCGGCGGGGTCACATCGCTCGAGCTGCGGATTGCCGCGCCCGGCCAGTTCGGCCTCCCTTACGCCGGCGATGCGATTGCGACGGCGCTCGCGGGCGTCAGTCTCGACGCCTGCCCCGTGGCGCTTGATGCCGGCGAGTATACGACCGACGCGGCCGGCGCGCTCATTGCGCTCTGGCGCAAGGCGGGGATCGGGGAAGCGCGCTGGCGGGGTGCCTTCAACTATGATCCGCTCGGAACGCTGGCCCGGACGGGCGCGCTCTACCATCCGCTCGACCGTGCGCTTGCCATCGCGGGCCGCTTTCTGGCGGACCACCGCCAGCCGGGCGTCCGCACGCTGCTCGCCGACGGTCGTCCGTTCCACGAAGCCGGCGCGAGCGAGGCCCAGGAGCTCGCAGCGATGCTCGCAGCCTGCGTCGCGTATCTGCGCGCGGCCGAGCAGGCGTCCGTCGCGCCTGCCGACGCGCTGGCGCACATCGGTCTCGCGCTTGCTGCCGACGCCGATCAGCTCATGACCATCGCCAAGCTGCGTGCGGCGCGCCGCCTCCTCGCTCGCATCGCCGAGGCGTGTGGCGCGGCGGCAGCGGCGCATGGCGTGAGGCTCTCGGTCACAACGTCCTATCGAATGATGACGCGCCGCGATCCGTGGGTGAAC
>CAYWBX010000253.1:0-2915 GCA_964456015.1 uncultured Hyphomicrobiaceae bacterium
GCCACGCTTCGCTTCGGCCGGTGACACGCACCTGCCGGTTGGCGGGCTCGTCCCGTCGGGTCCCGGCAACGCCTGGATTGCCTCACCCGCCTTCGACGACGAGCACCCAGAGGAGCTGTCTTACCGGCCGTTTCCGATTGCGCCGTTCCTGACGGCGACTGCCGGCGAGCCGTTGATGGCCAACCTCGTGCATCACGACGTCGCGCGGACCGTTGAGTTCATTGGCCAGCCGGGATCTTCGCCGGCGTTACGCTTCCGACCGGGGGTCCAGGCCGCGCAATTGCTCTGGGCTCAGCAATTCACTGGCGAGGCGGTCGGGCTGCAGCGGCTGCGGGAGGCCCAGATCGATCCTGTCGGCGGGCTGCTCAGCCGGCCAGTCCGGACGTCCCAGAAATAGCCGAAGACGACGGCGCCGAACCCGTCGTTGCTCGACGCCCTCTGCCCACGCTCTCGGCCGGGGCAAGATCGGGCCAGAACCGTGAAATTGCTCAGAGGCTCACTCGGCTGCATCCATCATGTCGCCCCGCGCGAGCGGGTCGCTCGCCATGCCGAGCGCATGTAGGTACGCCGCAAGCACCGCCTCTTCCTCCTGCCGCTCGGTATGGCTCTTCTTTCTGAGGCTCACGATCTTGCGGAGAATTTTCGGATCGAAGCCGACGGCCTTTGCCTCGGCATACTTGTCGCGGATATCGCCTGCCGTCGCCTTCTTCTCCTCCTCGAGCCGCTCGATCTGCTCGACAAACTGGCGCAGCTGGGCTTGCGCGGCAGCCTGCAACGTCGTCATCCCGAACCCCCACTGAGTGATCGTCAGATGAGCAACCCTAGCGGGGACGGGAGTCGCCCTTCAAGGCGACGGTGCCGCTCTCCCCAGGCTGTCCAGAGCTTTCTTGCCGGACGACAGTCGGCGCTTGACCGTGGCTGAATTGAGGGCGCTGGCAGGCAAGCCTTGCTGGGGAGCGCGCGCGTCGATGCCGGGGCGGCGCTTGCGTGTGTCGGATCTGCTTGAGGCGCGGCGGACGCTTTCCGGGGTGTCAGCCGCAATGGGCGGGCGGACTTGCGCTCTGATCCGAATCACGGCTCGCGGAATCCCCGGCGGATGCTGTCGAGCATCGGCTTCACCAGATAGGAAAGCGCCGTCCGCTCGCCGGTCTCGATGAAGGCCTCGACCGGCATCCCTGGTACGATCTTGCGACCGGCGAGCTTCTCCGCCTCCGCATCGTCGAGTCGAATGCGGACGAGGAAGTAGGTGTTCCCGGTCTGCGCCTCGCGTGTGAGGTCAGCCGCAACGTGCGTCACGACGCCTTTGACCTCCGGTGTCGTGCGTCGATTGAACGTGGCGAAGCGCAGCGTGGCGCTGCGGCCGACGGCGACCTGATCGATCTCGGCGGGTGAGATGCGTGCTTCGATCGCCAGCGCGTCGCCGGATGGCACGATCAGCATCAGCGTCTCGCCCGCCTGAATGACGCCGCCGACGGTATGCACCGCGAGTTCGTGAACGAAGCCGTCGATCGGCGCGCGGATGTCGACGCGCCGGAGCTGGTCGAGGACGCCGAGTCGGCGCTCGACGAGCTCGGCAATCTTGCCTTCGGTCTCGCGCAGATCCTTCTGAGCCTCGGTGCGCAGATCCTGATCGACCTGAAGAATGGCAAGCTCGATCTGGCTGATCTGGGCGCGTGCGCGCGCGATCTGGGCGTCGAGAGTGCCAAGCTCGCCCTCGAGCCTCACGAGGTCGCGCTTCAGCGCCGACATCCTCACCTCGTTGACGAGGTAGCGACTGTACAGCGGATCGAGGCGCGCAAGCTCCGCGCGCTGGATCTTGGCTTCTCCGTCCTTGGCCTTGCGCTGCGCGGTGAGCCCGGTGATCTCCTGCTCGAGCTGGCGGATGCGCTCGCGATACTGCTCCTTCTGGCCTTCCGAGGATCGGCGTCGCGCCTCGAAGAAGCGCCGCTCGCCGGCCGCAGCCTCGATCGCCTCGGCGCCCTCCGCCTCGAAGCCGGCAGGCAGGCGCACCTCGGTCGCGCTGTCGCGCTCGGCCTCAAGGCGTGCTCGGCGGGCGGTGAGCTGCACGAGTTGCGACTGGATCACCCCGAGCGACGCCCGAATCTGGGTCTCGTCCAGCCGCATGACCACATCGCCCGCCCGCACTTTGACGCCATTGCGCACGGCGATCTCGCCGACAATGCCGCCGGCCGGGTGCTGCACCTTGCGGCTGTTGCCGTCGACGACGACGAAGCCCTGCGTGACCACGGCGCCGGCGATCTCGGTGGTGGCGGCCCAGACACCGAGCCCGCCGATGAGCAGGAAGCACGTGAGCACGCCGATTGATGCGTGGCGATGCAGATCGCGCGTCGTGGCGCTGAGCCGCTCCAGCGGCGGCGTCGTCGCTGCGCTCTTCGGAGAGGAAGTGTCGTCCGCCGTCATTTCGACCTCTCCGGACCGCGCGCGAGCAGCGTGACGGAAGGAGCCGCCTCGGCGGCGGCGGGACTTGTCGGCGGGCTGGGGCGGACGACCTTGCGCAGAATCTCGTTGCGTGGACCGATGTCGGTCAGCTTCCCGCGCGTCATGATGGCGACCTGGTCAACGGCCGCCAGCGTGCCTGGCCGATGGGCGATGATGACGACGATGGCGCCGCGCCGACGGATATCGCGGATGGCGGCCATCAGCGCGGCGTCGCCTTCTCCGTCCAGATTCGAGCTCGGCTCGTCGAGCACGACGAGAAACGGGTCGCGATAGAGGGCGCGCGCCAGCGCGACGCGCTGGCGCTGGCCCGCCGAGAGGTGTGCGCCGCCGAGCCCGATCGGCGTATCGTAGCCCTTCGGCAAGCGCAGGATCATGTCATGGACGTGCGCCGCCCGGGGCCCGGGCCGGGGGGGGGGGCGGGGCGGGGGGGGGTGGGAGCGCCCCGGGGGGGCCGC
>CAYWBX010000253.1:2925-5555 GCA_964456015.1 uncultured Hyphomicrobiaceae bacterium
ATGGCGGCGCTGTCCGGTTCGGTCTCGAAGCGCGCGATGTTCTCCGCGATCGTGCCGTCGAAGAGCTGCACGTCCTGCGGCATGTAGCCGAGGTGACGGCCGAGATTGCTGCCCTCCCACTGTTTCAGCGTAGCGCCGTCGATGCGCACGGCCCCCGTGGTCGCGGGCCAGATGCCAAGCAGGGCGCGCGCCAGACTCGACTTGCCGGCGGCGCTCGGGCCGATGATGCCGAGGCCCTGTCCTGCCGCCAGCTCGAAGCTCACGCTGTCGACGACGCGCAGTCCGGACGGAAGGACGACCGAAAGGTTCTCGACGCGCAGCGACCGGCCGGGAGCGGGAAGCGCGGTGACGGCTGGTTCCTGCGCAGGCGATCCGATGCCGAGCTCGGCAAGGCGGCGGCGCGCCTCGCGAGCCTCCGCAAACGGGCGCCAGTTGGCGATGGCGAGCTCAGCCGGTGCCAGCGCGCGTGCGGCGACGATCGAGGCGGCGATCATGGCGCCGCTCGTAAGCATTCCGCGGATGGCCAGCCAGGCGCCAATGCCGATGATGATGGACTGCAGCATGACGCGGAATACGCGTGACAGGCTCGTCAAGGCGGCGCCTGTGTCATTGGCCGCCGCGGACGCATCGAGGAGTTCATCGCCACGAGCGAGGAAGCGGTCGCGCAGCCGCGTCGCGAACCCCATGGCGGCGGCCGCCTCGGCGTTGCGGGTGCTCTCTTCCGCTATCGCCAGCCGGCGGGCGGCGAGCTTCACCAGCGCGGCGTTGCGGTCGCGCATCACATGCTCGCTGATCGAGGCGAGAAGAACGAGTACCAGAATGCCGGCGACAGTGGTGAGACCGAGGATCGGATGCAGGGCGGCCGCAAAGACCACGTAGATCGGCAGCCACGGAAGATCGAAGATTGCGGTCGGGCCTTGGCCGACCAGAAAGGCGCGCATCCTCTCGACGTCGCGGATGGGCTGGACGGCCTCCGGCCCTGCAACGCCACGCAACGGCAGTCGAGCGGCCGCCTCGTGGGCCGCCGGCATGAGGCTGCGCTCGACGCGATCGCCGACGCGCCGCATGATCCGGGCGCGGATCACCTCGAGCACGCCCTGGATCACGAACAATCCGCCCGCCAGGATGGACAGGCCGATGAGCGTCGCCAGGTTCTGGCTGGTCAGAACCCGGTCGTAGATTTGCAGCATGTAGAGCGAGCCTGTGAGCGAGAGGACGTTGATCACGCAGGACATGAGGATCAACGGGCCGAGCACGCCGCGAAATACGGCCAGCATCGGCGTCTCGGCTCCGGCGCGCCCCGCCGTCATTCAGCCTGCTCCCTCGATCGTTTCCAACGCGCGGCCCTCATTTCTACAGGCACGGCTATCAGGCCGCGCAGGAATAGTGCAGGAGCGATTAAAATCGCACAATTCCCCGGGAGGCGGCTCTGCAGCTGGCCTCGCAGGGCCGCGGTCCGGATTGGACGTTGGCTTGTAGGATGGCGGGGGTCAGGCGCCGGCCTTTGCCGCCCGCACCATGCCGCGGGCGATGACCATCTGCTGGATCTGGCTTGTTCCCTCGAACAGGCGGAAGAGGCGGACATCCCGGTAGAGCCGTTCGATGCAGTGGCTTGCGAGGTAGCCCTGGCCGCCGAGGATCTGCACCGCCCGGTCGGCGACGCGGCAGACCATCTCGGAGGCGAAGTACTTCGCACAGGCGATGTCGGCGGCAACCTCCGGCGTTGGCGGATGGGTGAAGCGGCGAGCGACGTCCATGACCATGGCGCGGGCGGCGAAGGTCTCCGCCCGGCAATCGGCGAGCATGTTGGCGACCGACTGATGCTCGACGATGGGTTTGCCGAACTGGCGCCGGTCCATGGCATAGCGGAGGGCCTCGCGCATGAGTCGCTCGGCCTGACCGACGCAGGTGCAGGCGACATGGAGCCGGGCGGTGTTGATGCCGCCCATCGCGTTCTTGAAACCCTGGCCCTCGACGCCGCCCAGCAGTGCCGAGCCGGGCACCCGGCAGCCTTCGAAGATCACCTCGGCGGTCGGCGCGCCAGCCTGCCCCATCTTCCGGTCGACCGGCCCGACCGAGAGTCCGGGCGTGCCGCGCTCGACCAGAAAGGCCGAGATGCCGTCGGCGCCGGAGCCGTCAGGGCCCGTGCGGGCCATCACCACGAACAAGTCTGCGATGTTGGCGTTGGTGATGTAGCGCTTGGCGCCGTCGAGGATGTAGCCACCGCCGTTGCGGCGCGCCCGGGTCTCGATCCGCGTTGCATCGGAGCCAGCATTGACCTCGGTGAGTGCGAAGGCGCTGGTCCAGGCGCCGGTGGCGAGCCGCGGCAGGTAAGTCTCGCATTGCTCGGGTGTGCCGTTGAGGAGGATGGCCTGGGCCGAGAGCCCGACCGTGGTCGAAAATCGCGCCCGGTAGACGGAGGAGGCGCGCGTCACCGCGATCATGGCGCGGCACTGGCGTTCCATGTCGAGCGCGAGGCCGCCGTACCGCTCGGGGATCGTGAGCCCCCACAGCCCGAACCGCTTCAGCGGCTCGGCCAGATCGTCGGGCACGCCGGCCTCGTCCGAGAGGCGCTCCTCGGCCGGAATGAGCGTGGTCTCGACAAGGTCTTCGAGGCGGCGGAGCCAGTC
>CAYWBX010000254.1:0-5554 GCA_964456015.1 uncultured Hyphomicrobiaceae bacterium
ATGCGCCGAGTGTTCGAGGCGCAATGCGCCACCATCATCAACGGCGAGGCGCACATGCAGTAGCTCGAGAAATGGTGCTCGGCAAACCATGCCGTGTCGTAGCCGAGCCTGTCGGCGAAGGCGACCTGCTCGGCGACCTCCGCAAAGACCCGCGCCGTCGGCGTGCGCGGGTCGCGGGCGCCCATCAGATTGAAGATGCCGAATTCCACGGTGACGACCTCCGGCGCGGCGTTGTGCTGGGCGCAAATCGTAGTGTCGCCTCTCCCCGGGGTCAATTTATCGGCCTCGTTCGGAACCTCCGAGGATCGTGCCTGCCGCGGTGCAGTGGCTGTCACAGACGGGGCGAATCGCGTCGCGGTTCAGCCAATCGGTGCTGATCAATCCGACCGAATCCGAGGTTGTCGCGCAGGGGGCGGGCAACGCCCGTCCGCGCGGCCGACCGGACTGCGCGTCCATTGAAGGTTTGCTTGCATTCTCCGGCAGTCCTAGTGTCCGCCGAAACATAGGCGAATCCCACTTGGGCAGCGAACCCGCAGGACCATTTCCCATGTTCCAGGACTTCTCGAATTCGGCCGATCCGGCCGTTGGGGCGCAGCGAACGCGGCTGCTTGCGTCGCTTCTCGACGGCCTCGGCGTCGATGCTGTGGTCGTCCCTCGATCCGACGAGCATATGGGAGAGTACGTGCCGGCGGCGGCGGAGCGTCTGAGGTGGCTGACCGGCTTCTCGGGCTCGGCCGGCATGGCTGTCGTCGGACGCAGATTTGCCGCCCTGTTCGTCGATGGCCGTTACACCCTGCAGGCGGCCACCGAAGTCGACCCCAAGCTCTTTGAGATCCTGCAGAGTCCGGAAACCGATGCCGTCGCTTGGACAGTCGCGAGGCTCGGCGAAGGAGGCGTGCTCGGCTACGACCCCTGGCTGCATACGACCGCC
This sequence comes from uncultured Hyphomicrobiaceae bacterium, assembly GCA_964456015.1. Taxonomy (GTDB): domain Bacteria; phylum Pseudomonadota; class Alphaproteobacteria; order Rhizobiales; family Hyphomicrobiaceae. The sequence continues at coordinate 932 of CAYWBX010000254.1, forward strand.
TGGGTGAGAGCCGCCGAGGCCAAAGCAAAAAAGAAGGGCGCGCGACTGAAGCCGCTGTCGCGCAATCCTGTCGACAGACTTTGGGGCCGCGAGCGTCCCGCGAGCCCGCTCGGTCCGGTGATTGTGCATCCAATGGCCTATGCCGGCCGCTCGGCCGCGGACAAGATCGCGGATCTGCAGAAGGTCCTGAAGTCCGCTGGCGAGGAGGCTGCCGTCCTCACGCTGCCGGACTCGATCGCGTGGCTCTTCAATATCCGCGGCAGCGACGTGAAGCACAATCCGACGGCGCTTGCGTTCGCGATCCTGCATCAGGGCCAACGGCCGGAGCTGTTCATCGACCGGCGCAAGCTCGGGCCCGAGGCGAAGCGGCATCTGGCCGAGGTTGCACGCGTTCGCGAGCCCTCCGAGCTGCGGGAGCGTCTCGTCCAGCTCAGAACGGCCGGTAAGAAGGTGCGCCTCGACGAGTCAACTGCCGCGCATTGGTTCCGCCGGGTCCTTGGCGAGCGGTCAACTTTGGTCGTCGACGGACGTGACCCATGCATCCTTCCAAAAGCGCGCAAGAATTCGGTTGAGCTCGCAGGCGCGCGGGCGGCGCATGAGCGCGACGGAGTGGCTATGGCGCGGTTTCTGGCCTGGCTCGATAGAAACGCGCCATCCGGCCGCGTCGACGAGATTGGGGCGGTTCGCCAGCTTGAGGCATTCCGCGCCGAGACTGAAGCCCTGCGTGAGATCAGCTTCGATACCATTTCGGGGTCCGGGCCGCACGGCGCTATCGTCCATTACCGTGTGAGCGAGGCGACCAATCGCCGGATCAAGCCGGGCGAGCTGTTTCTTGTCGATTCGGGCGCGCAGTACCAGGACGGGACGACCGATGTCACGCGCACCATCGCCGTCGGAAGGCCGACGCAGGAAATGCGGGAACGCTTCACGCTGGTGCTCAAGGGGCACATCGCCATCGCGACACTCAGGTTCCCGGCAGGCACGCTCGGCGTGCATATCGACGCCTTCGCGCGGGCGGCGCTCTGGAAGGCGGGTCTCGACTTCGACCACGGCACGGGGCACGGCGTCGGCAGCTACCTGTCGGTGCATGAGGGTCCGCAGTCGATCTCGAAGCGCGGGCACGCTGCGCTCGAGCCGGGCATGATCGTTTCGAACGAGCCCGGCTACTACAAGGCGGGCGCCTACGGCATCCGGATCGAGAACCTTGAGGTGGTGACTGAGGCCGAAGCGATCCCCGGCGGGGAGCGGCCCATGCTCGGCTTCGAGACGCTGACGCTCGTGCCAATCGATCGTCGGCTCGTCAACCCCGGCCTTCTGTCCGCCGACGAACTCCGCTGGCTCAACGATTACCACGCGCGGGTGCGGCGCACCATCGGGCGGCATCTCGTCGGCGACGATCTCGACTGGCTCGAGCAGGCGACGGCAGCCATTGCGTGAACCGGCAACCGGCTGCCGCGCCGGTCATCCGCCGACCTGCTCGACCCTGACCGGGAACAGCGGCGCGAGTTCGTCCACCTGCATGATGTGATAGATCGAAAAGCGGTAGGCGTCGCCGGCGGTGAGCTCCGGCGGCGTGAACGGGAAGCCCAGGTTGCCCGCCGTCGAGATCCGGCCGGGAAACGGTGCGTGAAGCAGGTACTGCTTGGCGGTCGCTGCGACCGCGCGTGCCTCCTCCTCGTCCGCGCCGATGCACTCGACGATGACGCCGACTTCCTCCGGCAGCCGCGTGACGGGCTGCATCCCGACGACGCCCTTGCCGTAGAAGCGGAATATCATCTGATAGGGGCGCTCGGGCTTCGGCGGCACCAGCTCCCGCACCATCGCTTCTACGCTCGCCGCGATCTCGTCGGACTTTTCGATGAAGACGGGGTCGGTCGAGCCCGCCACCATGATGGCGCGAGCGCCGACCCGGGTCGCGCCCTCGATCTTGACAGAGAACCTGTCCGTCGGCACCCAGCGGCCGCCCGAGACCCGGCAGCGGCGCTCGTCGACGGCCTCGAACTTCGAATCCTCAAGATGGAGCACCCCTTCCGGCTCGGCGACGCTGAGCGGATCGGCCTGCTCGTAGAGCCCATGGGCGGCGACCGACATCGGGGTCGCCCGGCGGATCGGGTTCATGCTTTCGAGAATGAAGCTTTCGCCCTCGAGCGTTCCGAGCATGGCGTCTCTGCCGCCGCCCTCGCAGCACAGCGAGGCGCATTCGATGATCTTGGCCATCTGCAGCGCCGGACCGATGGGAAAGCCGAGCTTGGCCGGAAGGCTCGCATAGATCGCCGTGTCGCAGGCGCGGCCGGCGATGATGACGTCCGGCTCTTCCGCGATGGCCCGGATGAAGGCCTCGGTGCCCATCTGGCCGACGATGCAGGCGGCGGCGTCGACGTCTTGATCGGTGAGCGTCCCGATGGGTCCGATGGGCGCGATTTTCCCCGCGCGCGCCTTCGCCTTGATGAGATCGCGCGGCATCTCCGCCGAGATCGTCGCCAGCTTGAACGTCAAGCGTTCCTCGCGCGCGATCTCACGGACGATGGCAAGCGTCTGCTCGAGGTGAACGTTCCCGCCCGCCGTGCCGGCGGTGCCGATGATGAGCGGAACTTTCCTCTCGAGCGCACCGGTGAGGCAGAACTTGAGATCGCGCTTGGTCGTGCGGTAGGCGGTCGCAAGCTTGCCCGAGCCCAGATAGTAGGGTCCCGGATCGACGGACCCCATGTCGGCGCCGATGAGATGAAGATCGCGCTCGAGCCCTGCACGAAAAGCCTTCTCCGCGATGCCGTAGCCGAGCTGCCCGGAAGCCGAGAGGATCCGCAGGGGCCCGCGCTCTCTCTGCCATTTGTCGATGACACGTCCGAAGTTGCTCATGGGAATGGGTCCGTTCACGGGAAGGAGCGCTTGCAGACTCTGGCGCAGGCCCGCCGCCGGCGCTGCCCGGGATGTCAGATTTCGACGTCGAGCATGGGACGGTGCTGCTGGGCGCCGTAGACGTCGGTGTCGCCCGGCGATCCCGCGATCACGCGCCGCGGAATGACGATCTTGATGGCGTTGGCGGCGGGGTAGGGAATGACCTCGGCTTCCGCAACCCCGTAGCGCTGGGCGACGACGGCCGGCTTGAGGCTCGCCGCCCTGAGCGCGCGCGCATAGAGCTTCTCGTCGTCGAACATCAGATCGATCGTCACCTGCGTCGGCCCGGCGTTCTTCGATCTGATCACGCGGGCTGCCTCTCGAAGGCGCATCGCTCCTCCACCATCGTTCGCGCACGCTCTGCGCCTGCGGGCAGGTCGCCCCCAACGGCACCGTTCGTCCCGATGCCGGGGCGGCCGGCCCGATCGGTCACACCCGCCGTCTGCGCTACGTGCCGGGCATCGTCGGCAAGACTTTAGCATCTGCGCGCGGCCCCGCCAGCAGAGGGAAGCCTTCAGGCGCGTCGGCGCTTGCCGGCTGGGGAGCGCGTCGCGGCAGCCCGAGGACGGGATGCGCGCCGTCCGATTGGCGAGGGCGTTCGAACGGAACGCGCGGGAATCGCCTCGGAACGCGCGTGAGGCGAGAGCCGGTGGTGAAGGAAACCAACGAAGGCCCAGATACGACGAATTTTTTCGCGCTCCTCTGTTACTCAAGTATCCAAAAAAATAGGAGCATTAGCAATGACGTTTGGCGACCCAAGCTGATCGCACGCTGGATGAGCGGAGCAGATTAGGACCTCGCATGCGCGACAATGCCAAGAAGTTAGTCACTCGCCTACCTAGGCGATCGAATTGTCCGATCCTTCTTTGGCAAGCCGGCGAAGCCCGGCGCTGAAAGCGGCGGCAGCTGCCCTCGGAGAGAAGGCAGTGCGAGCGCGCTCCTGCGCGCCCCGCGACAGCCGCTCCCGCTTTTCCGGATCCTGACACAAATCGAGCATAGCATTTGCAAGCGCTTCCAGGTCCCCTGGTGGCACCAACAGCCCGCTTTCCTGATCCACTATGATCTCCGGAACGCCGCCTTCGCGGTAAGCGATCGCAGGAACACCCGCTGCACAGGCCTCTAGTAGAGCCATGCCAAAGGGCTCATTGCGCGAGGGAAATACAAAAACATCCATCTGAGACAGAAGCGCGCGAATATCGCTTCGCCACCCAGTAAAGCGCACAGAGGAAGAATCCAGTTCATGCTTGCGGGCGAACGCTTCTAGTTGCGGCCGTTCGGGCCCATCCCCAACGAGCACCAGTTTGACGGACGGAAGTCTGCTGCGTAATTGACAGAAGGCAGAGAGCGTGTCCGAAAATCCTTTGCCCGGTGCCATGCGTCCAACCTGGCCGATCGTAACCGAGCCTGGGTCCACGCTCGTAAAGACGCGCGGCTTTGCGGCCAATTCGCTTTCCCCCAGTGTGTTATGCAGCACCACTATGCGATCGGGGTTGACGCCGTGGGAGCGTGCCTGCTCGGCAATGAAGTGGCTGACGCAAAAGAGCAAGTCGCAAGACTTGAGCCTCTGCAAGGGCTGCGCCCGAAGCCACGGACCGATAGTGTAATGAAGATGCACGGCATGTGGCAGGCCGAGTTTCGAGGCGATCCATTCACCAACTTGACAGTCGAACACCTGCTGTGACGTATATACAATGTCAGGTTTGTACCCTCGCGCGAGCTCCAGGAGGC
>CAYWBX010000255.1:0-5551 GCA_964456015.1 uncultured Hyphomicrobiaceae bacterium
GATGCCGAGGGTTCTCTGCGTGGCCGTCGACGCCCGTCGCGGCGAGGTTTACGCTCAGTCGTTCGCGCAATCGGGCGCCGCGCCGCTCTCGGACGCGATTTTGGCTCCGGCCGAGCAGATCGCAGCTAGTCTGCCCGATGCGCCGAGCGTGGTCGTGGGCTCCGGTATGGGTCCGATTGTGGCTGAGGCCCGCCGGCTCGGCAAGCCGGCGCGCGGGGCGTTACCGCAGTTGCAACCGCGCGCCTCCATCCTGATCTCTCTTGCCTCGCGTTTGCGCGTCGCTGATCCTCCGATGCCGCTCTACATTCGCCCTCCGGATGCCAAGCTGCCGACCATTGGTGCTCTGCCAAAAGGTTGATCCCATGACGAGCCCGTCGCCGAAGGTCGATCTGAAGTATCTGAGCCTGCTCTGGGCGACGCATGAGCACGCCGCCGAGGTGGCAAGGCTTCACGCTAGCCTTTTCGAGCCGGGCTGGGACGAGGCCTCCGTCGCCAGAATGCTGTCGCATCCTGGCTCGATTGCGATGCTGGCCGGCGCCGGAATGCCGAGACAGATCGGCGCCTTTGCCATGGCTCAGGTCGCGGCGGATGAAGCGGAGATCCTGTCGATCGGCGTCGCCGTGCCCTGGCAGCGGTTGGGCGTGGCGACGCGGCTGCTCGACGGCCTGAAACGGGCCGCTGTTCGCGCCGGCGCCAGGCAAATGTTCCTGGAGGTCGCAGAGAGCAACGCCCCCGCCCGCGCTCTTTATGCCAAAGGCGGGTTCACCGAGACGGGCCGGCGCCAGGGCTATTACGCACGCTCCGGCGGAGGCAGCGAAGACGCGCTCATTATGCGCGCGGCACTCGCCGAGTGACACGCCCCTTTCCCGGGCGGCCTTTGGCGCGCTCGCGCGGTCCCGAAACGCCTGCGGACCAGCGGAAGGCAAGGCCGGACTGCTCGGCGAGCCGCCACCCCGGCGTCGGGAAGAGCGATCAATCAGGCGGCTTTGATATTCGACCGCTTGACGTGGTCGAGGTTCTTCCCCTCGATCCGAATGAGTTTCGTGGGCCCCTGCCGGTTGGGGGAATGCACGAAATGCACATCGTAGAAGCGGGCATCACCCGGCTTCATGGTGTAGGTGCGCATCGGTTCGACCAGTGTCGGGTTCTCGCCATCTCCCTGCTTGACGATCTTCCAGTCCGTCATCTCGGTCGTCCCGACCGCCTGGCCATAGATTGCCCAGCTTGAGCCGTGGTCGTGCGGGCTGCCGACGGCCTTATCCGTGTACACGTGACCGCAGATGCAGAAGCCGAGTTCCGGGTCTTCGTAGAGCACCTTGCGCGGCTTGCACTGATCGGCAGTGAGGTGCTTGTCGATGAACTCCTTGTCGACGAGGGCCTTTGAGACGAGCGCACAAACCTTCTCCTTGCCTGCAGCGCTTGGGTCTTTCTTCAGCGTCTCGCGAATGTCGCTGGCGAGTTGTTCGAGCGTATAGGCCATGGCGTGCTCCCTGAAGCCGGTCCGGAAAGGCGAGGGTGTGGTTGTTCTTCCCCTGCCATGCTGCAACCTGAGCATATTGTTCCGCCGATCGCCGCGAAGATCAAGCTTGCGAACTGGCGCGGGAGCTTTGCGGGAAAAGCTACCCTCTCGGTTTGACGTCCTGGATGCGGCCGTAGATCAAAAGGCCGATGATCGCCAGTGCGGCCTGGACGGCGAAGGCGACGCGGTAAGCGTGCTCGGGCGGCACGCCCGCGTTCGTCGGAAACGCGCCGATGATCCAGCCGAAGGTGAATTGGGCGAGCGCGATGGCCGTCATCACGCCCATGTTGGTGATCGACACCCCGCGCCCGATGAGATTTGCCGGAACGAGGCCGCGCGCGTGCGCGTGGGTGATCGTCGGATAGGCGCTGGCAAGCGCGATGACGCCGAAGAGCGTCGTCACCAGCCACACGGGAGGAGCCGTGAGTATGGCGAGCGTTAACGTGGCGAGGAACAGAACGGCGCCGCCGGTGAGAATCGTCCATTTCGTGGTGTTGAGCTGACGGGCGATGACCCCGTAGAGAAAGTGTCCGCACATGCCGCATGTCGCCATGAGCAACAGCACGCTGCCGCGCGCCAGATCGTCGAGGCCGTGCACGTCCTTAAGGTAGGGCGCGCCCCAGGCGCCCGAGACCGTCGTCGACACCGACATCGGCAGCCCGGCGACGAGCAGCCGCTTCATGCCGGGTTGCCGGATCGCCTCCCGGGCGCCGGCCAGAATTTGTGCGAAGGTTTCGCCGCGCGCGGCATGGGCTTGCGCTCCCCCCGGCGGCGCGTCGCGGACCACGGCGAGAACCGCGACCGTGATGAGCGCGACCGCCGCCGTGAACCACCAGTAGCTCGTGCGCCAGCCGATCCAGGCGATGAGCGCCGCCAGCGGCGCCGTCGCGCACAGCGCGCCGAAGGCGGCAAAGCTGTTCAAGGCGCCGATGTGGGTGACCACCCGATCGGCCGGAAGCCAGAGAGCCAGCACGAAGAACGCGCCGGTGAAGATTCCTGCGCAGCCGATACCCATGAGGACGCGCCCTGCCGAAAGCGTTGCGGCGCTTTCCCCGATCGCGAAAAGCGCCGCCCCCGCCGTCGTAAAAACCAGCATCGTGCCGAGCGTGCGGCGGGGCCCGAACCGGTCGAGCAGCATGCCAGTCGGAACCTGCATAAGGGCATAGGCGAAGAAGAAGGCGCTGGCGATCGTGGACAGGAGCTCGGGCGTCAACCTGAGTTCGCGCGCGAGATCAGGTGCCATGACGCCAAAGCTCGAGCGCAGAAAGAGATTCAGAAACCCCAGCACATAGAGGACGGCGAGCACCGGCAGAAAGGCCCGCAAGCGCCCGCCTGCCCTGCGCGCCTCGAGTTGATGCCGCTCGCTCATAGGATCGCGATCGGCCTCACCGGCGAGCCTGTGGCACCCTTGAACTTCACCGGCGCCAGCATCATGCAGAAGGATGTCGCGCCCGCCGCAAGAATGCCGTCCAACTTCAGGTTTTCGATGATGTAGACACCGGCGTCGGCAAGGCAGTGCTGGTGAACCGGCAGGATGGCCTCGGGGTGGTTCGTCCCGGGAAGGACCTCGAGCGCCATGTTGTCGGCGCCGATGGCGACCACATCCTGCGCCGTCAGCCACTTGGCGGCTTCGAGGTCGAGCCCGGGCTCCGCGTGCACGTACTTGTCGTTGTCCTTCATGAACCATCGTCCCCAGCCGGTGTGAAGGCAGACGATGTCGCCCGGACGGATTTCCAGCTTTGTCCTCTCGAGCGCGCGCATGAGGTCCTCGACGCGCACCGGTCGCCCCGCCGCCAGATGGTCGCCGCCGTCGTGCTGCGAAACGTCGAGGCAGACGCCGCGCGCCACCATCGGCGGACAGTGCTCGATGCCGAGGTTGAGAAGACCGAAGTCGTCGACGGTCAGTTCGGCGCTGTAGCCGCCGTGCATCCGGTCGCCGCAGGTGAAGTGACCGAGCGAATCGATATGCGTTCCGACATGCGTGGTCAGTTCCATGCGCTCTAGATTGGAGCCGGCGTCGTTCTTGGCTCCCATCTTGCGCCGCCGCCGGATGCTGCCCGCGGACGTCGGCCCGATTTGCATGAGATAGGGTGTTTGGTTTGGCGCCATGCGCGGTGCGCCGACCTCGATGATATGACTGAGGTCGATCACCTCGCCGCGCGTGACGGTCTTGAGCGCCGCAAGCGTGCGCTCCGGCGTCAAGAGATGCGCGGCGCCGATCTGGTCGCCCTTGCCCCAACGCCCGTGATCGTGAATGCAGTTGGTCATCCCATCCCCTGTCTTCCTGCGTTCCGCCGCCGGCGATATGATGGGCGCTGTCTGTGGTGAGAGCAACGCGCATTCGGGCGCGGCCGGCTATGCAGGAGAGAGCACAATGATCATTGCCGTCGTCCAGATCCCGATGCCCAAGCGCGCCAAGGCCGCCGCCATCGAGGCGCAGACCCGGTCCGCTCCGACATTCCGGGGCCTCGCCGACAAAGGCTTGCTGCGCAAGGACTACCTCAACGGGGATGCCGGCGGCGGCGGCATTTACTACTGGACATCGCGCGAGGCGGCCGAGGCCTGGTACACGCCGGCCTGGTTCGACCAGGCGACGAAGACCTTCGGCGCCCGCCCCACGGTCACCTACTACGAGACCTACGTGACGGTCGATAACGTGAAGGGCGAGACGATCGTGCGCGAGTAGCCGCTCCGGGCGGCACAATCATCGGCGCCGGACGGGCAGGAGCAGCAGAAGGCCCGCGACGAGGAACGCCAGGATCACGGACATGCCCAGGCGCTGGTCGCCGCTGATCGTTGTCACGGTCGCAATCAGGAGCGGCGCGAGGAACGCCGTCACCTTGCCTGAGAAGGCGAAGAGCCCGAAGAACTGCGTCATCTTCTCGGGCGGCGCGAGATGGCTCAGAAGCGAGCGGCTCGCCGCCTGTACCGGAGCCGCGACGATCCCGACCAAGAGCGCGAACGCGAGAAAGACCTGCTCGCCTGTTGACGAGAAGATGCCGCTCCCGGGCGCCTTCGGAGCCGCCGCAAGCGAGAACAACACCGCGCTGTCGCTCACCGAAAGGATTCCGATGGTGCCGATGATGAGTGCGACAAGCGACCCGATGATGACCCGTTTCGAGCCAAGCCAGTCGTCGAGAAAGCCGCCGATGATGGCGCCGATGACGCCCGTGAGCACCAGGATGACGCCGAAGATGCCCCTGTCTGCGGTCTGCCAGCCGAACACCGTCGCACCGTAGATGCCGCCGAAAGTGAAGATGGCGGAGAGTCCGTCGGCGTAAATGGCCCGTGCGATCAGGAAATAGAGCATGTCGCGATGCTGCGGCAGCTCCGTGACCGTCTTCCAGAGTGAGGCGAAGGGTGAGGCGGGAGCGGCCGCGCTTGTCACGGGCGCGCCTTTGTCGGGCACGAACAGGAAGAACGGCAGCGCGAAGACGATGAGCCAGAGCGCCGCAAACGGTCCGACGAGCCGGTCGCTCTCGCGCGATCCGGCATCCAGCGGCCACAACGGGGCGAATCCGAGCAGCGTCTTGCCGGTAGCGGGGTCGGCGACAATGAGCCCCGCCATCAGGAGGAGGCTGACGAGGCCGCCGGCGTAGCCGACACCCCAGCCGATGCCGGAGAGTCGGCCGACCTGCTCCGGCGGCACCAGCGTTGGCATGATGGCGTTGACGAATACCGCGGCGAACTCGGCCATGGCCGTGGCCACGACGAAGCAGATGATGACAAGTGCGAGCGTAGCCGGCCCGCTGCCCGGCCGGGCCAGCCAAAGCGCCGCCATCGAACCTGCAAGCACGACCGAGAAGAGCGCGATCCAGGGTTTGCGCCGCCCGCTACGGTCGGCGAGCGCGCCGAGCAGCGGGCTGCCGATGCCGACCACGATGCCGGCGGCGGCGGCGGCATATCCCCACAGCGCCTGCCCGCGGCTGGCGTCGCCGACGACGGTATTGACGAAGTAAGGAGCGAAAAGAAACGTGAGGACGAGCGTATAGAACGGCTGGCTTGCCCAGTCGAAGAGGGCCCAGCCGATGA
>CAYWBX010000256.1:0-5536 GCA_964456015.1 uncultured Hyphomicrobiaceae bacterium
TCCAGCAGTTCTCGACGCCGATTCCGCTCGGCCACGCGGGCGCAACGGCCGCGGATTCGTCCGGCAACGGCCGCGACGGGACGTACGCCAACGGCGTGACGCAGGGGGCCGCCGGCTTCTTGGTCGGCGACGGCGCAGCGCAGTTCGACCAACTCGACTTCGCGGCTCTGGCGAGGTCTCGCACAACTCTCATCGTCTATATGGGGCTTGCGACCGCACGCCCCCTCGCGGCGCACCTCATGGCGTCAGGGTGGCCGGCATCGACGCCGGTTGTTGCCGTCGCACGGGCGACTCAGCCAGGGGAGAGGCGCCTCGCTACGACGCTGGATGTGCTTGCAGTCGAAGGCGCGCGCGGCCTCGACAGCCCGGCGCTGATCATCATCGGCGAGGTGGCAGGCCTCGCGATCGCCGGCACGGCCGAGCACCCCGGACAGAAGGCCCCACGGGCCGCGACAAGGGAGCTTGCCGATGCCTAGCGTCGTCACAGCCAATGATCTTCGCACCGGCGCAGTCGTCTATCTGACCCACGACGGCAGATGGGTGCGCGATCTTCAACAGGCGGCATGCGCAAGCAACGAAGAAGAGCTGAAGCGGCTCGTCCTGCTCGCGCAGGCTTCGGTCGAGGCGAACGAGGTTACGGCGGTCTATGCCTTCGATGCCCGGATCGTGGAGGGCCGGCCTGCTCCGATCACCGTGCGCGAACACATTCGTGCGGCGCAAACTCATACCGGCGGAGAACCGGCGCATGTACCGATACGATGAGCTTGATCGAACCCTGGTTGCCGAGCGCGCGCGCCAGTTCCGCTCGCAGGTCGAGCGCCGCCTTGCGGGCGCGCTCACCGAGGAACAATTCAAGCCGTTGCGATTGCAGAACGGTCTCTATCTGCAGCTTCATGCGTACATGCTGCGCGTCGCCATTCCCTACGGCGTCCTGACAGCACGTCAGCTTTGCCAGCTCGCCTTCATCGCCCGCAGATGGGATCGCGGGTTCGGTCACTTCACGACCCGGCAGAACATCCAGTTCAACTGGATCAGGCTGGCGGACGCGCCCGACATCCTGGACGCGCTGGCGGAAGTCGACATGCACGCGATTCAAACGAGCGGCAACTGCATCCGCAACGTCACGGCCGATCCTTATGCCGGCGTCGCCGCCGATGAGCTGGAGGATGCACGCGTTTGGGCAGAGGTGTTGCGCCAGTGGTCGACGAACCATCCGGAGTTCAGCTTTCTGCCGCGAAAATTCAAGATCGCCATATCCGGCGGCGCCGAGGATCGCGCCGCGACCCTTTTCCATGACATCGGTCTGAGGATCGTGAAGAGCGCAACAGGCGAAGCGGGCTTCCGAGTCTTCGTCGGCGGCGGCCAGGGACGAACGCCGTGCGTGGCGCAGATGATCGCACCGTTCATCCCGCGCAATAAGATCCTCTCATATCTCGAGGCGATCATGCGGGTCTACAACCTGCATGGCCGTCGCGACAACATCTACAAGGCGCGCATCAAGATTCTCGTCGGTGCGCTCGGCATCGAGGAATTCCGCGCGCAAGTCGAAGCGCAATGGGCGAAGCTCGATCGGGCCACAATCAATCTGTCTGGCGACGCGTTTGAGCGGATCGCCCGCCACTTTGCGCCGAAACCACTGACACCACGCGCCCCAAAGGACCCGGCCATTGCGACGCGCCGAAGAGCCGACGCCGCTTTCGACCGGTGGGTGCGAACCAATGTGCTGGCGCATCGGCAACCGGGCTACGCCATCGTCAACATTTCGCTCAAGGAGCCAGGACTGCCCCCTGGGGATGCGACGGCAGAGCAGATGGAGGCGGTCGCTGGGCTCGCCGAGCAGTTCGGTCATGATGAGATCCGCGTGACCTATCAGCAGAACCTGGTGCTGCCCGCAGTGGCCATCGCCGACCTCGGCAAGGTCTACAATGGATTGCTCGCAGCCGAGCTCGCGACAGCAAACACCGGGCTCATATCCGACATCATCGCCTGCCCCGGCCTCGACTACTGCAACCTTGCGAACGCCCGTTCCATCAATATCGCACAGCAAATTTCCCAACGCTTCGCCGACGCGCAACTCGCGGAAGCGATAGGACCGCTGCGCCTGAACATCTCGGGCTGCATCAATGCCTGCGGTCATCATCACGCAGGCAACATCGGCATTCTCGGCGTCGACAAGAAGGGAAGCGAGCACTATCAGATCACACTCGGCGGCAATCCCGGAGACGAGGCGGCCATCGGTGAGATCGTCGGCCCGAGCTTCCCGGCCGGCGGTGTCGCCGACGCCATCGAGACGATCGTCAGAACGTACCTCAAGCTCCGGCGCGATCCTTCCGAGCCCTTCGCCGCAGCGTACCGTCGGCTGGGCAAGGCGCCATTCCGGCAGGCGCTCTATGAGCCCGCCACGATGCGGGAAAGCGGGGCCGCCGAAGGAGGGCAATGCCGTGTCTGAGCCAACGCCGCTCCTCGCGCCGCTGAAGCCGAGACAGATCGACGCCCGCCTCTGGCGCCGCGGTACGTTCGTTGCCGACGAGTGGAGCATGATCGCAGCTGACGAGCCGCCGCCTCCTGGCCGCCTCCCCATCTTTCCGCTCGCGCGCTGGCGGCAGGATGGGACGGCCCGTGCGGCGTCCGGAGCGCTTGCCGGCGTCTGGCTCCCGGCCGGAGAGACAATCGATGCTGTTGCGGACGATCTCGCGCGGATTGCGCTCGTCGCGCTCCCGTTTCCAAAGTTTTCGGACGGGCGCTCCTACTCCGCTGCGCGCCAGCTGCGTGAGGCTGGCTATGCCGGTGAGGTCCGAGCCTTCGGTGACGTCCTCCTCGATCAGATACCGCTGATGCTTCGCGCCGGTTTTGATTCCTTCCTGATCACGGACGCGGCAACGATCCTGGCGCTTGAACGGGGTCCAACGGCGGCCGTTCCGGACGGGGTCGGTTGCCTGCGGGCGACACGGAACAACCGATCCGCACGGTAATTCCGATCGCTTTGCGCCTCCTATCGCAGCCCGCGACAGACCGCCACTCGATCCGCGTTTCGTTGGACAGCCAAACGCCCCCTCGGCTATCGAGGCGGGGCGCCGACATCGCATCGGCGCCGCACCAGAGGCATGCCACGCGATGCGATTGAACCGATCGACGAGCCACGCCATTCGTATTGCGCTCGATTGCGCCGGCTCCGGCGACCAGCTCATCAAGGTTGCCGATCTCTCCGATCGGCTCGGGATTACCCGGCAAAACGTTTTCAAGATCGTGCACATCCTCTCGCGCGCGGGTTTGTTGACGGCCATGCGCGGCCGCAACGGCGGCGTGAAACTCGCACGACCGGCCGGCGAGATCCGGGTCGGCGATGTGGTCAGAGCCATGGAGACAACGGAAATCGCGCTCCTGGGAGTGAGCCGTTCGAAGGCGAGCCGCAGAATATCGATCGACGTCAATCGGGTTCTTGACGACGCGCTCGAAGCGTTCGTGTCGATCCTCGATCAGCACACACTGGCCGAGCTTGCCGCCGAGAAAGGCGCTGCTTCAGGGCGGGACTCCCGGCCTCGCACATCGCGCAAGCGGTCGGCCGCGCCGGCAAAGCGCCCTCAAACGCGGGCGGATGTGCGGCGCGCGCACTAGGTGCGCTGCCTGCCGCCCAGCAGCCGCTCACAGTTTGGATTCGTTCCAAACAGCAATGCAAGAATTAGAGTAATTCCAAAGTCTTCCTGGCCACTCGGTCGCAGTTGACACTCGCGGGCATTGTTTGTTTCTTGACGTCGACAGTAAACTTTTAATGGCCGCAACCAACGTCACGCCAGTGAGGGATCGGGAGATGGCACGCAAAGCCGCGCATTCCGCCGCGATGGCACTTGGAGTTGTGCTTTTGGGACCTGCGGGAATTGCTCAGGCGCAAGGAGACGTGAACATCTACTCCTACCGCGAGCCCGCACTCATCGATCCGCTGCTCAAGGCATTCACCGCCAAGACCGGCATCAAGACGAACGTGGTCTTCGCGAGCGCAGGGCTTAATGAGCGTCTGGCGGCCGAGGGCGCTGCGAGCCCCGCGGATCTCCTCCTCACCGTCGATGCCGGCCGCCTCTCCGAGGCGAAGGACGCCGGCCTGACGCAGCCCGTCAAATCGCCAGAGCTCGAGGCCCTGCCCGCCGCCTTCCGAGATCCGGACGGGCATTGGTTCGGGCTCACGATGCGTGCCCGCGTGATCTACGCGTCGAAGGAGCGCGTGAAGCAGGATCACATCACCTACGAGGAGCTTGCCGACCCGAAGTGGAAGGGCAAGCTGTGCTCCCGCTCCGGTCAGCACGTCTACAACACTTCACTGGTCGCGACGATGATTGCGCACAAGGGCGAGGCTGCGACGGCAGCCTGGCTGCGCGGCGTCAAGGCAAACCTCGCGCGCAAGCCTGCCGGCGGCGATCGCGAACAGGTGAGGGACGTGCATGCGGGCCTCTGCGACATCGCGATCGGCAACACCTACTACATGGCGGCGATGCTGAAGAACCCTGAGCAGCGGGCATGGGCCGAGAGCGTCCGCATCATCTTCCCGAACACGCAGGACCGAGGCAGTCACGTCAACATCTCGGGAGTCGCGCTCGCCAAGCATGCCAAGAACAAGGACCACGCCATCAAGCTGATGGAGTTCCTGGCATCGGATGAAGGCCAATCCATCTACGCCAGCGTCAACAATGAGTATCCCATCTCGGACAAGGTCTCGCCGTCGGACACGGTCAAGAGCTGGGGAGTTCTGAAGCCCGATCCGCTGCCGTTGTCGAACATCGCCAAATACCGCAAGCGCGCCTCCGAGATCGTGGACGAGGTGGGATTCGATGCGGGCCCGACGAACTGAGATGGCACGCCTCGCGAGGGCTCCGTCATGAAGCGGAAGACGTACGGCCGCGCGTTCGATGTCGCGCGCACGGCCGACACCGCTCGGGCGCGGACCGCGTCCCGCTTGCCGGAACCGGACTGCCTCGTCGGTCTCGGGTTTCGCTACTGGGTGCTGGGCCGAAAGACAGGACGGATCGAGCACTGGGAGCGGGCCTGGAGCCTTTATACCGGGCTGTTCGGTCTGTGCGGCGCGCGCATGGCGGTCGGCTCGCTGTCCTGCTGGGTGGCATCGCTGGCGCGGGCTTCGCTGCGTGAGATCGAGGTGCTTTCCGGAGACGGCCGCCACTTCTGTCGCGACGAGTGTCTGGCCGTTTCCATGATCGCCGCCTGTCAGCACAATACCTGTCCGGCCATGCGGGCGTGCGCCTTCGCATTAATCGAATCGTCCATGATCGACTGTGTCATAGACGAGGCCCACGCGTTCGCCGACATTCTTATCAGCTTGGAGCAGCGCCTCTCTCCGGGGTCGATCGTCGCCGCGCCAATCAGGCCGGCAGGCAGTGTGCCGCACTGACGAGCGCGGCCGATCAACAACGACGTCCGCACTGCCCGAGCAGTTCTCGGCCAGCCGGAGTGACCTCGACGACACTGCCGCCACCCGGCAAGCTGGCCCGACGCACCAGACCGCGGTCGACGGCATCTTCCCACACGGTCA
>CAYWBX010000257.1:0-4528 GCA_964456015.1 uncultured Hyphomicrobiaceae bacterium
CGCCGCCGCGATGGCAACGCCCGTCGCCGCCATAATCATCTCGAGACCGGCGAACCGCGACGGATCGCGCACCCCGTCCTCAAGCAACCGGTTGCGCTGGCGCATCGCCCGCTCGAACTGACCCGCGCGCAGGGCGTGCGCGGGATCGAAGCAAAGCACGAGGCGGTCGAGGAAGCGCCGGCGCTCGGAGGCCGGGCCCATGAAAAGCCCATCCATCGCCGGCGTGAGCCAGACCATCTCGACGTGTTCGGCGAGCGCGCCGGAGCCGGACTGCGTCTCGCCGTTGATGCGCACGATGCGCCCGCTGCGCTCGCCCGGCTCGGCGGCAAGCCCCGTCCCGATGTCGATCCTTCCGGCGGCCGTCTTGACGGTGGCGGCGACCGACCACGCGCCGGTTCCGGCGCGGCGCGCGATGTCGGTGTAGGCGGCCCGGCGCAAGCCCTGGCCCGCGGTCAACAGCGAGACCGCCTCGAGGACATTCGTCTTGCCTGCTCCGTTGGCACCGGCGAGCACAACCGGCCGACGGTCGAGCGTCAGGGAGAGCCGCTCATGGTTGCGGAAGTCGGTGAGAACGAGGCGCTCGATCCACATGTCGCGTCCTCGCCGCCGGCATCCACCGCTCACACGCGCATCGGCATGAGCACGTAAAGCGCGGATTCGTCCGCTCCGTCCTTCAGCATGGTCGGCGAGCCAGGGTCGGCCAGCAGGAACTCAAGCGTGTCCCCCTCCATCTGACCGCCGATGTCGAGCAGATAGCGGGCGTTGAAGCCGATCTCGAGATTGCCGGCGTTGTATTCGACCGGCAGCTCCTCGGTCGCGCTGCCGCCATCGGGATTGGTCACCGAGACGACAAGCCTGTCCTTTCCGATGTTGAGCTTGACCGCCCGGCCGCGCTCGCTGGCGATCGTCGAGACACGGTCGACCGCCGCCATGAACTGCGCGCTCGAGACCCGCATCGACTTGTCGTTGCCCTGCGGAATGACCCGCTGATAGTCGGGAAAGCTGCCGTCGATCAGCTTCGAGGTCAAGACGATGGGACCGAGCTCGAAGCGGACTTTCGTCGTCGAGATGCCGATCGTCACGGTGGCATCCGAATCCTCGAGCAGACGGTGCAGTTCGTGCACGGTCTTGCGCGGCACGATGACGCCGGGCATCCCGCTTGCCCCCTTGGGCAGGTCGAGATCGACCTGAGCGAGCCGGTGTCCGTCGGTCGCGACGGCGCGCAACGTCGCCTTGCCCTGGCGCTGCGCGGCATGGAGATAGATGCCGTTGAGATAGTATCGCGTCTCCTCGCTCGAGATCGCAAAGCGCGTCTTCTCGATGAGGGTCTTCAGGTCGCGCGCCGGCACCTCGAACGTGTGTGACATCTCGCCGGCGGCGAGATCAGGGAAATCGTCCGCGGCGAGCGTCTGCAGGGCGAAGCGCGAGGAGCCCGACTTGATCATCAGCCGCTCGCGCTCCGGATCGCGCGTGAGCTCCACTTCGCTGCCGTCGGGCAGCTTGCGGACGATGTCGTGCAGGATGTGCGCCGGCACGGTGACTGCGCCCGGGGTTTCCACCGCTGCCGGGGCCGCCTCGACAACCTCCCGCTCGAGGTCCGTCGCCTTGAGCTCAACCTGCCCGTTGGCGGCCCTGAGCAGGACGTTCGAGAGGATCGGAATCGTCGTGCGCCGCTCGACGACGCTCGTCACGTGCCCAAGGGCCCGCAGCAACTCGCTTCGATCGATCGTCAGGCGCATGGCTCAAGCCCCATGTTCGTTGGTCCTCCGTCGCGGCCTCAGGAGCGGCGGCTGGTCCGTTCGTCCTCCCGGCTTCTCCAGGACAACGCGCTGAACTTGCCTGTTTTTGGCGGAGAATCGTTGTGTCTAGAACTTGACGTGAGCGGCTGCGAAAAGCAAGGGGCTTCGGCCCCGGCGATGCTCCCCGGGCACTGCAATCTCCAGGCGTTCCGCCGACTGTCGTTGCAGGTCAGCGCCAGGGCGGCCGAGCGCACGAACGCAAGCGGCGGCCCGGGGTCCCGAGCCGCCGTCTCGCATCGCGGGCCGAAGCCGGTCTCGGCGACCGGATCAGTTGGCCAACTGCTTTTTGAGATCCTCGATCTCGTCCTTGAGGCGCGCGTTGCCGCTGAGCTCGCCCTCGATCTTGCGGATCGCGTGTAGCACCGTCGTGTGATCGCGATTGCCGAACCGGCGACCGATCTCGGGCAGGGACCGCGAGGTGAGCTGCTTGGCGAGATACATGCCGATCTGCCGCGGCCAGACCACCGATCGGTGGCGACGCTGCGAGAGGATGTCGCCGCGCGAGATGCCGTAGTGCCGCGAGACGGCCTTCAGGATGTCCTCGATCTTGATCCGGCGCTGGTCGCCGCCGGACTGCAGGAGATCGCGAATCATCGTCTCGACGATGTCGAGCGTGATCGGCGTGCGCATGTATTGCCATGTCGCATAGAGCCGGGTCACGGCGCCTTCGAGCTCGCGACCGCTCTCCGTCAGCCGCTCCGCGAGCAGCGAGACGACATCGGCCGGGATCTCGAACGACGGATCCGCCGCGCGCTTCTCGGCAATGCGGCGCTTCAGGATCTCGGCGCGCAGGTTGCCGTCGAAGGGGCCGATCTCGGTGACAAGGCCGCGCTGCATTCGCGACCGCATCCGCTCGTTGAGACGCAGCAGCTGTCCGGGCGGGCGGGCCGACGCAACGACGAGCTGACGGCCGCTGTCGAGCAGCATGTTGATGATGTGGTCGAACTCGAGCTCCGTCTTCTCCCCGTGCATGAACTCGAGGTCATCGACAAGGAGCACGTCGACCGAGCGAAAGCGATCCTTGAAGGCCATCGCATCCTGAGCCTTCAGCGCCTCGACGAACTGGAAGCGGAACCGCTCCGCCGTCAGGTAGAGCACCTGCGCGCTTGGCGTGCGGCGACGGACCTCCCATGCGATGGCGTGCAGAAGGTGTGTCTTGCCGTGGCCCACGCCCGAGTGAATGTAAAGGGGATTGAAGCCGCGATGCTCGGCAAGCACCGTCTCCGCGACTTGCGTCGCGCCAGCATGCGCCATCCGGTTTGCCGCACCGACCACAAAGCTGTCGAACGTGTATCGCGGATCGAGCGGCGAGCCATCGAGGCCATTCACCTGGATGCGCGGCGGCAGACCCGCGGCAACCGTAATGCGGGTCGTCGTCTTGCGCACGTCCGGTTCGCGCCCGCTCTCCGATTCCGAGCGGCCGGCTCCGACCGCCGGCGGCCGCGTCCCTGGGCCGCCACCCGGCTGCCGCAGGATCACGTCGACGCGCTGGCAGCCGACGAACTCGCGAGCAGCGCATTCCAGCAGCACGTCCGCGTAGTGGGTCTGAATCCATTTCTTCAGAAACTGCACCGGCACGCTGACGCGCAGGAGGCTGCCGTCGAAGTCCTGGAACTCGAGCGCGCCGAACCAGCTCTTGAACACCTCCTCGCCGAGCCGTGCCATCAGCAGGGCGCGAACGCGCTGCCCGCGCTGCGTCATTTCGGTCGATGGATCGGCGCCCGATTTCGAAGCCCGGGCCGTGCATGGCGCGGCGCCGCTCTCGGCAACCTCGCCCTCCCCCTCGCCCCCGACGGATGCACCTCCGCGGCCCTCAAGCGAATCGAAGTCTCTGGACTCGAAGTCCTTACGATCGATCATTACAAGTACCCCCGCACTTGCTGAGAATTTGCAGTACCGCTCACTCACGCCCTCACGCGAGCCGTTACAGGAGTGGGAAATACGCTCCACTCACGCACACCAGTTGCTGTTGGTCGCCGCCTCCTTTCCCGTTCTGACTAGCCTTGCACCCATGGCAGGCCCTCGACCTTCCACCCGGACTGCGTGCCCCTGTGGCGCGCGGCATCAAGGGGCCCCTCGAACCCCTCCGCGACGTTGTGGCACCGACGGTATCCGGCCGCTGCCATGGCCTTCGCCGCGAGCAGGCTGCGCCCGCCCGAACGGCAAATGAAGTAAAGATCGCTGTCGTGCGTGGCGCCTTGCTGCGCCAGCATCTCAGACAGCTGCGCGACGAAATCCGGATTGACCCTGTTCTCCGGAAACTGCTGCCACTCCACCAAGAGCGGACGGCGTGACAGGGAAGAGAGATCCGGCAGCCCGACGAACGCCCATTCCGCCCTGGTGCGCACGTCGACGAGCACGGCCGCGGGATCCGCCCTGAGGCGCTCCCAGGTCTCTCTCACCGAGACCTCATCCACCACTGCCGGCTCAATGGCTGCCACCCTTCCGACCCCCTGCTCGCCACATCCCGCGCGACGTGCCCAGACTTCCGACCCGCCCGCGCGTTGCCACCGTCAACCCGCCCCCGCAGACTCATGAAGATGAGCCTGCCGGCTGCTACGATCGACACCCACCCACTCGACGCCGAACCCTCACGTGGGACGCTGCGCGCCCGCCATGGGCGCGGCGCGGGCCGACGACGCTCCGTAGCGATACCTCGTCGACCCAAGGCGGCGAGCCCTCCGGGCCCCGATGAGCGATGCGTGGAAGCCGCCACGCCCGCTCACCCC
>CAYWBX010000257.1:4538-5528 GCA_964456015.1 uncultured Hyphomicrobiaceae bacterium
GAATTAACCTTATGCACAAGTCGATGCGGGACGTCGCTTGCCGGGCTGAAATTGACCGCGCCTGGGACCATCGGAGGCCATGCCGGTCGGTGGAAAGCCGCTCAGGGTGTGGAAAAGACCATTGAATCCACAGGCGTTTCGACATCACTTCGACGACGGCCCCGGAGCGACGGGCGATCGTCAGCAACGGTTTGATCTGAATCGAGTTTTTGTTTGCGAAGGCGGTGGCCGAGTATCAGGCCAGGGCTCGGGCTGGCTGGGAAACGTAAAATCTTTCAATCTTGTGACGTGTCGGAGAAGAATTCGAGTCTGGCGTGTTCGTGCTATGGACTCAACAAGCGCCCCAGGGGTGGCGCGGCACGGCCACCCCGGCAGCGGGCCCGCCTCAGGTCGCCAGCGCCTTGAGGCGCGCGGTCAGACGCGACACCTTGCGGGAGGCGGCCTTCTTATGCACGACGCCTTTCTGCGCGGCGCGCATGAGAATCGGCTCGGCTGCCGACAGCGCGCGGGCTGCCGCCTGTTTGTCGCCGGCCTTGATCGCCTCCTCGACCGAGCGAACCGCCGTCTTCATGCGGCTGAGCCGCGCCTTGTTGATCTGGGTGCGCCGCTTGGCGACGCGGGCTGCACGTTGGGCCGAGGACGTGTTGGCCATGCCGGAGGGTCCTTCCTTGGAAGCAAGCGCGATTGGTTCAGTGGGAGTCGGGTGATCGCGTCCGCTCGCGGTCGCCAGGGCGCACAGGGCCGTGAAAGCCCGCAGAAACGGACACGCCGCCCGTAGCGTGGGCCACGGGCGGGATCGCGGCCATGGCTATATCGCCCGGCGCAGTCCGGGTCAATCTTGCGAGCGGAAATCCGGGAAGATTCGGGGGCTGCGCCGGCGTTTGCCTGTCGGTCTCGAGCAACGCGGCGGCTTGGAGTTGGCTCCAGGAGCCGCTAAATGTGGGGTCATGTCGCTTACGCCCATCGAGATCGAACGCTACAAGCGCCACC
>CAYWBX010000258.1:0-5524 GCA_964456015.1 uncultured Hyphomicrobiaceae bacterium
CGGCGAGGCCCTTCGCCGGGTGCCGTCGTTTGTTAACAGGCCCCGCGGTGAGTAACGGTGGAGGTCCCAAGAACTCGAGGACGGCACGATATTCCTCGGTCATTGCGTTCCGCTTCCGCCCTGCTAGCATTCGATCAGCGGGTCAAAGCTTTTGGCTGTCAGGATCGGATTGCCGCGGCTCGCTTGGGCGAGAGTTCAATCGGGAACAGAGACCAGTAATGTACGGGGACTTTGCGCTGATCGAAACCAACGGTGCCTTAGAAAGGGCAACGCGTGTCTTCATCGATGGACAGTCCGACAAAGACGAGTCTTGGCTTCGAGATCTGCTGTTTGAACATTCTGGCATTCTACCGGTTCAGGATATAGACTCCGCGTTTGCTTCGCTCATTCCGCTATGTACCGAGTTGCGCACTGAAGCCGGCCCAATCGATGCCACCTTCATTAATGAACAAGGCCGCTTGACCATTGTCGAATGCAAGTTGTGGAAGAACCCGCAGGCGCGGCGCGAGGTGGTCGCCCAGATCCTCGACTATGTGTCCGCGCTTTCAGAATGGACCTATGCTGATCTACAAAGACAGGTCGCAGCCGCAACAGGGATCCAAGGAAGGTCGCCCTACGAGATCGCAAAGAGCCGCGCCATTACGTTGCCGCGAGAGCCGGTCTTTATTGACGGTGTCAGCCGGTCGCTTCGCGAGGGTCGAATTCTTGCACTGATTGTGGGAGACGGCATTAGAGAGGATGTGCGTCGCCTTACCGACACCGTCAACAGGGGGGGGGGCGGGGAAGGCTTTTTCGCTTGGACTGGTCGAGATGGGAATTTATGAGACTGCTAAGAGGCAAATGATCATTCAGCCTCGAGTCTTGGGTAGAACAGAAGTCATTACGCGGGAGCTCACGCTAATAAGCGGTCTCTCGGGTGACGTTGTAAGAGCGCAATACGCCACTGAAGAAGAGGCACCCACGGACTCCCCACAAACTTCGCCGGGGAAACAACACCTGAAGGAATGGTGGAAGTCCGTTCTTGAGATGACTTTTGACGACCCCGAGCAGGAACCGCCCTACTGGGTTGGTACAAACAACGTCATTTTGAGAACGCCTTTTCGAGGCGTTGAAATCAAGGGTGCTGCTCTTGTCAATTCTCCAACGGTGATGGTCTTTTTATCTGGGCGCAAGTCCGAAGTAGCGGCTGTCTCTGATTTCATTCGAAGCGATCGTCGAGCGCTTTTGCGCGAATTGCCTCCAGGCACTGAGATCGACTCCAATCATCGTTGGCCAATTATAACCTTGGAGACCGAACTCGCAGGCGACGATGATCGGCGTGCCTGGCTTAAGGCGACCTTAAATCAATACGTCAATGTTCTGCGACCTCGACTTCGTAAGTGGTATTCTGAAACAGCAAGACAATGAACTCCGCGAGCCATACCAAATCTCGTGAGGTCGCGCGCAATGTGTAGCGATGAAAGGATCAACGCTGCAAGGTCCTCCCGACACGGAAGCCGAAGATGTTGCCCCGGAGCGGAGGCCGGTGGTGTTCCTGCCGCGGCCGGCCGACCGGAGGCCCGCAGGGCTAACGTACCAGGAACCGCCGCGAAGGACACGGAGCCTGTGATCTGAACAGGAAATGGTCCAGGGGTTTCTGGGCGATGGCCGGTCATTGCGATGGCTGACGCGAGGAAGACGCTGGGCGATTGTAAGCGCTGTCCCGCTCACACGTTGACGGGCCTCGGACTCCGCCTTGAGCGCAGCCAGCCGCAGACGCTCAGTCGCCTCCGCCGTCTGCGCCGCCTTCAGCTCCCCGATCCGCGCCGAGATGCAGTCGACCGCCGGCGTTCCCTGGTGCTGGCGTTCCAGCACGCCGAGCATGACGAGGCTCGTCATCTGCTCCACCTCGCGGCAGATGCGCACCACTTCGGCGGCGGCGCTCTTCGCGGCAGGCGGCGGCGGGGCTGGCGCCGGTCCAGCCGCCGGCGCCGCAGCCGGCACCAGATAGAACGGTTCGCCCGTGATGCTGGCGTTGACATAGGGCCGCTGCGCCCCGCCGGTCTCGCCGAGCACGTCGTCGCGCACGCGCCCGCCAAGCAGCTGCACCGGCAGGCCCGGTTCCGGCAGACGCCGGGCGAGGGCCGCCGCAAACGGGCTGTTGGCGCCTTGGCCGTCGCTCGCAAGCTGGCCCGGCGCGGCGGCGAACAGCACCAGCACGTCATCGGTTTCGAGCGCCTTCAGGCCGCGCGCCACATCGCGCTCAACGGCGAGGCGGTGCGGCTGGCGGCGTGAGCCGTCTGCGATCGAAGTCGCACTTATCTCGATCATGCGGCACCCGGCGAGGCCCTTCGCCGGGTGTTCTTTTCATCCGTAGGGGCGCACGGCCACGAGCAGCATCAGTTCTCGACAGGCCGCGGTGCTGTCCTGCGCGCTGTAATCCGGGCCGCGTCCGGGAGACGCCGTGCCCCATTTCGCTCGCGACCATTACTTGAATTGATCCCAAGGCTTGAACCGTGCGTCCCACCGATTGCACTTGAAAGAGATGAAATCGGTGAAACTGCACTGAAAATTTATGACCGCGCCGTCGATCATCATGAAGAACAGGACGCCGAGGGCGACGATCACGCCGGCGATGGCGAGGCGATCCTTAAAAGCCGCCCATCTCTCGTTCGTCGGCTTGTCTGCAGCGGGCTTCTCCCCGCTCGCACCAGATTTGTGACTAAGCATATCACAATGCCCGTTCACCCGCCCAACGACACCCGTAATTCTACTGGTCTCTCTTCAAACGTCCAGCCTGCCTACGCACCTCTGATCGACGGCCGGCCGAGAGGGGCGCACGACCGGGGGCAGCGGGCACGAGGGGGTGTTGCCCCTTGAGCCGTGACGTGGGCCGTCTCCTCGACGAACGTGCGGCTTACTGGCAATGTTTCTGCAGCGAGCCGCAGTCAGCCCACGGAGCCCCCATGGCCAAGAAGCGCAAAGTCATGATCACCTGCGCCGTCACTGGCGCCATCCATACCCCGTCGATGTCGCCCTACCTGCCGATCACGGCGGAAGAGATCGCCGACGCGGCGATCGGCGCGGCGGAAGCTGGCGCCGCCCTCGTCCACGTCCACGCGCGCAACCCGAAGACCGGTCAGCCCGACCAGAGCCCGGAGGCGTTCCTCCCCTTCCTCAAGGTCATCAAGCAGCGCTCGAACTGCGTCTTGAACATCACCACCGGCGGCTCGCCGACCATGACCGTCGAGGAGCGCCTGAAACCCTGCGCTGTGCTCAAACCCGAGGTCGCCTCGCTCAACATGGGGTCGATGAACTTCGGCCTCTACCCGATGCTCGAGCGCACCAAGGAGTTCAAGTTCGACTGGGAGCGGCCTTATCTCGAGGGCAGCCGCGACCGCATCTTCAAGAACACCTTCAAGGACATCGAGAACATCCTGACGACGTGCGCCGAGAACAACACGCGCTTCGAGATCGAGTGCTACGACATCGGCCATCTCTACACGCTGCGCCACTTCGCCGACCGCGGCATCGTCAAGCCGCCGTTCTTCATCCAGTCGGTGTTCGGCATCCTGGGCGGCATCGGCCCGCACCCGGAGGACGTCGTCCACATGAAGCGCACCGCCGACCGGCTCTTCGGCGACCAGTATCAATGGAGCGTCCTGGGCGCCGGCCGCAACCAGCTCCCGATCGCGGCGCAGGCGATCGCCATGGGCGGCAACGTGCGCGTCGGCCTTGAAGACTCGCTCTGGGCCGGGCCGGGCCGGCTCGCCAAGTCGAACGCCGAGCAGGTCCGCCTCGCCCGGCAGATGATCGAGGCGCTTGGGCTCGAAATCGCGACGCCCGACGATGCGCGCGAAATCCTTCAGCTCAAAGGCGGCGATCAGGTCAATTTCTGACGGCGGCGCTTCGAGGATCGCGGCCCTCGCGCCGCGGCGCGCGGCGAAGCGGCTGGCATTGCCGTCCCGGCTGGTGTACAAGCCGCCGGTCCGGCGGCCGGCGGCCCGTGCCGCGGTCGGATCGTGTGCCCGCATCGTGCGCTGCCAATTAGCTCCGGGGAAGCCCAGCTCCATGGCCACCGTTGTCCTCATCCTCCACCTCTTCATCGCCGTCGGGCTTTGCGGCGTCGTGCTGCTGCAGCGATCGGAAGGCGGCGGGCTTGGCATCGGCGGCGGCCCGAGCGGGTTCATGACGGGGCGCGGCACCGCCAATTTTCTGACGCGGCTCACCGCCGGGCTGGCGGCGGCTTTCTTCGCCACCAGCATCACGCTGACGCTGCTCGCGCAGAAGAGCGCGCGGCCGGTCTCGCCGCTCGATGCGCCCGCCGCCTCGACGCCCGACACCGGCATCCTGAAGAAACTCGAGGACGGCAAGGCGCCGCTGCCAAAGTCGCAGTAGCGCCGTCCGCGTCCTTCCCGCTCGCGATCGGGAGCGGCCAGCGGTGGCGTCCGCCGCTTCAGGCGATCGCCGCCATCATCCGCTCGACGAGGCCCGGAAACGCCGTCTTGTCGATCCAGCGGAAGACGGCGACAAGGTCGTGCTCGCGGTCGACGAAGATGATGTTGCTGCCCGCGCCCATGGCAAAGACCGCGGTCTCGGGCGCGGTTGGCTGCCGGCCGGCGCCGCGGTTCAGCCACCACAAGTACCCGTAGGCGTCATTGGTCGGGGATGGGCTGAGCATCGCTTCGACCCAGCTCGCGGGCAGGATCTCGCGGTTCCCCCAGCGGCCGCCATTCGCGACCATGAGCCCGACGCGCGCATGATCGCGGGCCGAGATGAACATGCCGCCGCCCCAGTGCGCGCCCCCCGAGACGGACTGCATCCGCCGCCCGTCCACCTCGATGAACGAGTTGCGATAGCCGTGCCACTCCCAGTCGGGCGAGGCGCCGATCGGCTCCATCACGCGCGCGCGCAGAACGTCGGGCAGCGGCTGCCTGAAGCGCAACATGAGACATAGCGCGAGCAGGTTCACGCGCACGTCGTTATATTCATAGTAGCTGCCTGGAGCCTTGAGCTCGCGCCGGTCGCCCTTGCGGCTGTTGTCGGCGCCGGCGCCGACCTGCCGGAAGTGGTCGACCTGATCCGATTTGCCCCAAAGCTCGCCCTGCCACTCGCTCGACTGCTGCAGCAGATGCCGCCAGGTGATGGCGCCGTTATGCGCGCCCTCGAACCATGGACCCTTGACTGTGCGCCCGACCGGCTCGTCGACCGAGGCGATCAACCCGTCGGCGGCGGCAATCCCGGCGAGAATTGCGAGGTAGCTCTTGGCGACGGAAAAGGTCATGTCGGGGCGATTGGTATCGCCCCATTCGGCGACGATGCGGCCGCCTCTGAGAATGACACCAGCGGGGCCACCGCGCGGGCGCACGGGACCTGCCACCTCGCTCCACGGCCCCTTCTCGTTCCACTCGACGATGCCGACGTAGCGACCGTCCGGGTAATAGAAGCTTCTCGGCCACGTGCTGTCGTGGGCCTCGGCAAAGGCGATCGCCGCGGCGAGACGGCCTGAGTCCATGCCGGCGGCCGCCGGCGCGATCCGGCTCCA
>CAYWBX010000259.1:0-5246 GCA_964456015.1 uncultured Hyphomicrobiaceae bacterium
TGAGCGCGGCGGAATTGCGGCGGCTGCACGCGGCCATGCGCACCGTGCTGCGGCACGGCAACGCGGAGCAGAAGCGCAAGTACCTGCCGCGCGGCGCCGCCGGCGAGCTGCGCCTGCAGGCGTTCGGCGTCACCGAGCCCACCACCGGCTCCGACACGACGCAGCTCAAGACGCGCGCGGAGAAGAAAGGCAACGACCGCTACGTCGTCAACGGCCAGAAGGTCTGGACGAGCCGCGTCATGCACTCCGACCTGATGCTGCTCCTCGCCCGCACCACGCCGCTCGACAAGGTGAAGCGGCGGACGGAGGGACTCTCCGTGTTTCTCGTCGATCTGCGCGAGGCCAAGGGCCGCGGCGTCGAGATGAAGAAGATCGACGCCATGATCAATCACAACACCTGCGAGGTGTTCTTCGACAACCTTTAGGTACCGCCCGATGCGCTGATCGGCGAGGAAGGCCAGGGCTTTAAGTACATCCTCTCGAGCATGAACGCCGAGCGTTTGCTGATCTCGGCGGAATGCCTCGGCGATGCCAGGTACTTCATCCGACGGGCGACCGACTACGCCAAGGAGCGCATCGTCTTCGGCAATCCCATCGGCAAGAACCAGGGCGTACAATTCCCCATCGCGCGCGCCTATGCGGAACTCGCTGCGGCCGAGCTGCTCGTGGCCAAGGGCTGCGCCCTGTTTGAGGCCGGGCGCGAATGCGGCGCCGAAGCCAACATGGGCAAGATGCTGGCTGCGGAGGCGGCCTGGCACGCGGCCGAGGCCTGTATGCAGACGTTCGGCGGCTTCGCCTACGCGCGCGAGTATGGCATCGAGCGCAAATGGCGCGAATGCCGCCTCTACCAGACGGCGCCGATTTCGACCAACATGGTCCTCGCCTTCGTCGGACAGAACATCCTCGGAATGCCCCGTAGTTATTGAGGCGGCTGACGCGTGCGCAGCGTCGCGAGCGGCGATCCCGCGTTGCATTGCGCTGCAACAAGCCCGGCCCCGGCCCACCTGCCAATTATGAACCAGGATCCGGCGAATCCCTTGACCGCGCGCGGCGACGTGCCCACGTTGGTTTTCTGGGGGACCGCCAATCGTCCACAGCGAAAGGTCTGCCGATGATCACTCCGCTCGAGATCTCTTTCCACGGCCTCGAGAGAAGCGAAGCCGTCGAGGCGCGCATCCGCGAGAAATTCGACCGCTTGCAGTCGCATTTTGATCGCATCACGCACGCCCGCGTCGTCATCGACGCACCGCAGCGTCGGACCCCTCTGCCGAAGCGCTTCGTCGTCCGCATCGAAATCGGCATCCCCGGTCATGCCCCCGTTGTGGCCAGCTACGACCCGCCCGACGATCAGCCGCATCATACCGACGTAATGCTTGCCATTCGCGATGCCTTTGCCGCCGCCACCCGTCAGATCGACGAGCTGGCGGACCGGCTCGGCCATTCCGCCAAGAAGCATGAGCGCGTCCGCCGCCGTCCGCGGCCGAGCGACGAGATCGAGGCCTGACCCGACACATGATCCTACCATCAGGGGCGGCCGATCGACGCCGGGAAGCGCGTTGGTCTTGGGGCGCGGCTGTGCGATCATCAAGCCGGACCGGCGCGCCAAGGGTCCGCCGCGACGGCGCTCTGGCATGGAGCTCGGAAACGAGGACATTGTGACGGCATCGGAGACATGGGAGGACGGCCCCGATCGTGGGTCGCATGGCCACAGCCTGCGGCGGTCGCAGCGCGCGGCGCATGGGCCCGATGTACGTCGCGACAGGATCGACCGATGACCGGGAAGGGCTTCCGGGTGCTGCCCCTCCAGGGACTGCCCGAGATCGAGCCGGGGGATGACCTTGCGGGCCACCTCATCGGTGCGCTCTCGCAAGCCGGTCTCGCTCCCGCCGATCGGGACATCCTCGTCGTCGCGCAGAAGGTCGTATCCAAGGCCGAAGGTCGCATCCAACCGCTCGCCCCCGTCGAGCCGTCAGCCCGCGCGCGCGAGCTCGCCGAGGTCACGGGCAAGGACCCGCGCCTGGTCGAACTCGTCCTGCGTGAAAGCTCGGAGGTCCTCCGGGCCAAGAAGAACGTGATGGTGGTTGTCCATCGCCTCGGTTTGGTCATGGCAAACGCCGGCATCGACCGCTCGAACGTGCGTCAGGGGCCTGCCGGCGAGAGCGTTTTGCTCCTCCCCCTTGATCCGGATGCGAGCGCATACCGATTGAAGGAGCGGCTCGACCGGCACTACGGCGCGAGCCTCGGTGTCATCATCACGGACAGTATCGGCCGGGCCTGGCGGCTCGGGACCATCGGCCACGCCATCGGCGCGGCCGGCGTGCCCTCGCTGATCGATCAGCGCGGCGAGCTCGATCGCACTGGCCGCCCGCTTGAGGTGACGGAGACCGCTTTCGCCGACTCGGTGGCGGCCGCAGCCGTCCTTGCCATGGGCGAGGCCGCCGAGGGCACGCCCGCCGCACTCGTGACCGGACTGACCTGGAGCGCCCCCGAGCGGCCCGCAAGCGCCCTCTTGCGGCCAAGACACGAGGACATGTTTCGGTGACCGCCGCAGTCGGAGAAACGGGCCGCTACCTCGCCCTCTGCGGCGGCGTTGGCGGCGCCAAGCTGGCGTTGGGCCTGTCGAGGGTTTTGCCGGCTGACAAGCTCACGGTCGTCGTCAACACGGGCGATGATTTCGAGCACCTCGGACTACACATATCGCCAGACATCGACACCGTCCTCTACACGCTCGCCGGAATTGCCAACCAGGAGCTTGGCTGGGGATTGGCGGGCGAGACCTGGGGTTTCATGTCGGCGCTCGAGCGGCTCGGCGGCCCGACGTGGTTCCGGCTCGGCGATCGCGACCTTGCGACGCACATTTGCCGAACTGGAATGTTGCGTGAGGGGGCATCCCCGAGCGAGGTGACGCGTCATCTCGCGAACCGGCTGGGCGTTGCCGTGACCGTCGTGCCGATGTCCGACGATCCGGTCCGCACATTCGTCGAGACGGATGCAGGCCGCCTGCCGTTCCAGACCTATTTCGTCGAGCGCCGCTGTCTGCCGAAAGTGTCGGGCATAGAGTTCGCAGGGGCGACGCATGCTCGCCCTGCGCCGGCGGCGGTGCAGGCGCTCGAGTCTCCGGACCTCGCCGGCATCATCATCTGTCCGTCCAATCCGTGGCTCAGCGTTGCGCCCATCCTGGCGACCGGGGACTGGTGTGCGCGGCTCGCGCGCCGGCGCGTGCCCTGCGTGGCCGTGACGCCGATCGTGGCCGGTCAGGCGATCAAGGGGCCGACCGCGAAGATCATGGCTGAGCTTGGCCTCGAGCTCGATGCCAGGACCATTGCGCGGCACTATGCCGGACTGATCGACGGCTTCATCCTGGACACGGCGGACGACGCGCTGCGCGCCGGCATCGGCTTGCCAGCCGTCACCGCCCGGACCATCATGCGTTCGCTCGACGACCGCATCGGACTGGCACGCGTCGCGATCGACTTTTGTGCCAGGCTCCGCCCCTCGATGAAGCAGGCCGGATCCGCGGACCCATGACACGCCAAGCCGGCTCGGGCCGGACCACAGCCATCGTCCCGGTCAAGCCTCTCGCGGAGGCCAAGCGCCGCCTGTCCGGCGCGCTGAGCGGGCAGGCTCGCCGCCGCCTTGTGCTTGCCATGCTGCGCGACGTGCTGGCGATCCTCTCCGCCGCGGATGGGATCTGGCGCGTCCTGGTGGTATCCCGCGACCCGGAAGCTGCCGCCTGCGCGGCAGGCGCCGGCGCCGTCTGCGTCGCCGAGCCCGCCGGCGCCGACCTCAACGAGGCGGTCGCATTTGGACTGCGCGAGGCCCAGGCCCTCGGGTCCGACCGCGCCCTCGTCCTGCCGGCCGACCTCCCGCTCGTGACGGGCGAGGACGTCGGACGCGTTCTCTCTCGGTCAAAACCGGGCGTCTGCGTGCTGGCGCCGTCCCTCGATGGCGACGGAACCAACGCCATGTCCCTGCCCCTTCCCGCGCCGTTTCAACCCTCTTACGGCGTCGGCAGCTTTGCCCGCCACCGGCAGCGTGCCGCCGCTGCCGGACTTTCCGTCGAGATCATCCGCACCCCGGGCCTCGGCCAGGACATCGACACGCCTGTCGACCTTGCATCGCTCGCGGCTCGCGCCGGCTATGACTTCTTGAAAGATCCTCTGATGCAGCGCCTCACACCGGATGCCGCCTACGACCTCGTCCATGAGTCGGACTTGGCCGCGATGCTCGCTCGCGCCGAGGCCATGACGGTTTCCGCCCACGGCACGCAGGTGAGCTTCTCGAAGAAAGTGTTCATTCCGCTGACCAAGCTCTGTCGGGACGTGTGCCACTATTGCACCTTCGCGCATGCGCCGCGTGAGGTTCGCGCGCCCTACCTGTCGCCTGAGGAGGTGCTGGAGATCGCGCACGCCGGCCGCAAAGCCGGCTGCAAGGAGGCTCTGTTCACGCTCGGCGACAAGCCGGAGCTTCGCTACGCGGTGGCCCGGGAGGCCCTGGCGAGGCTCGGCCACGCATCGACGCTCGAATATCTCGAGGCCATGGCCCGGCTCGTGCTCAAGGAGACCGGACTCCTGCCTCACCTAAACCCCGGTGTGATGACCGAGGATGAAATTCTGCGCCTGCGCGAGGTGTCGGTCAGCCAGGGCCTCATGCTCGAGACGTCCTCGCCGCGGTTGTCCGAGCGCGGCGGCCCGCATTTCGGCTCGCCCGACAAGCTCCCGGCTGTCCGCCTTGCCACCATCGAGGCCGCCGGCCGCGCCGCCGTTCCATTCACCACGGGCATCCTGATTGGCATCGGCGAGACGCGCGCGGAGCGCATCGACGCCCTGCTCGCCATCCGTGAACTCCATGACCGCTACGGTCACATACAGGAAGTGATCGTCCAGAATTTCCGCGCCAAGCCCGACACGCGCATGGCGCATTCTCCGGAGCCGTCGCTTGCCGAGCACCTGTGGACCATCGCCGCCGCCCGCCTGATCCTCGGCCCCGAAATGAACATCCAGGCGCCGCCCAACTTGCAGCCTGACGCCCTTTCAGGGCTCGTTCGCGCCGGCATCAACGACTGGGGCGGCGTCTCCCCGGTGACGCCGGACCACGTCAACCCCGAGTACGCCTGGCCCCAGCTCGACGCGCTCGCCGCCACGACCGCGGCGGCCGGCAAGGAGCTCGTCGAGCGCCTGTGCGTCTACCCCGAGTACGTGCGGCGCCCGGACCCGTGGCTGGCAGGCAGGATGCAGCCGGTGGTC
>CAYWBX010000259.1:5256-5518 GCA_964456015.1 uncultured Hyphomicrobiaceae bacterium
GCATCAACGACTGGGGCGGCGTCTCCCCGGTGACGCCGGATCATGTCAATCCGGAGGCGCCCTGGCCACATCTCGACCGCCTGGCGGCCGCCACCGAAGCGATGGGACGCACGCTCTGCGAGCGCACGGCGATCTACCCGGACTTTGCGCTCGCGCCCGAACGCTGGCTCGCCAGGCCGCTGCGCACGCCGCTCTTGCGATTGATCGACACGGCGGGCTATGCGCGCGAGGTCGATTGGGCGCCGGGCGACAGCTCCATCAT
>CAYWBX010000260.1:0-5504 GCA_964456015.1 uncultured Hyphomicrobiaceae bacterium
TGCCTCGATTTGCCGGCGGATCGCCGCGACGGCCTCCGGAACGATCGTCACGCCGTCGGTGCGCATGTAGGTGATGAGTCCGACGGTATCGCCGTCGATGTCGACGCCTTCATAAAGCCGCTGCGCGATCTGCATCGTCTGCTTTGACGACAATCCGAGCTTGCGGCTCGCGTCCATCTGCAGGGTCGAGGTCGAGAATGGCGGGTAGGGGTTCCTCCTGACGGCCTTCTTGTCGACGGACGCTACCCGGAACTCGCGCCCCTCGATGGCGGCCTTGATGGCCGATGCCGCGCCCTCGTTCTTAAGCGACAGGCGCTCGAGCCGACTGCCGTCGATCGCCGTGAGGCGGGCATCGAATTCCTCGCCCTTTGCCGTCGCCAGCCGGGCGACCACCGTCCAGTATTCTTCCGTCTTGAATTTCTCGATCTCGAGCTCGCGATCGCAGATGATCCGGAGCGCCACCGACTGCACCCGACCGGCTGAGCGCGCACCAGGGAGCTTTCGCCAAAGCACCGGCGACAGCGTGAAGCCGACGAGATAGTCGAGCGCGCGACGCGCGAGATAGGCCTCGACCAGCGCCGCGTCGACACGGCGCGGACTTTTCATGGCATCGAGCACGGACTGCTTGGTCACGGCGTTGAAGGTCACGCGCTCGACCGGCAGCCCTTTCTTCAGGGCTTTCTTCTGGTTCAGCACCTCGAGGATGTGCCAGGAAATGGCCTCCCCTTCGCGGTCGGGGTCCGTCGCAAGGATGAGCTTGTCCGCCTTTTTAACCGCCTCTGAAATCTCCCGGATGACCTTTCTTGAACGCTCATCATCGAGCGCCCAATGCATCGCGAAGTCTTTGTCGGGCTCGACCGAACCATCCTTCGGCGGCAGGTCGCGAACATGGCCGTAGCTGGCGATCACCTTGAAGCCGGGGCCGAGGTACTTGTTGATGGCTTTGGCCTTGGCGGCCGATTCCACGATGACAAGGTTCATGAAAGCCCATATCCGCCGGCTGAGCGCTGCGTTGGCCCGGCACAAGCTGCATTGTTCGGGGTATCATTGGTCAGGCTGCATATGTGGGAGTATTGCGGTGGTGTCAAACCACCTCTGGATTGCGTCCAGTCATCTTATCTATCAGAGATTGCAAATCCGCGTGTGCCGAGCTATGCTCTCATCCTGAGGTTGTCGGCGACATCTGACATGCAGGTGCGAAATGCGGCGTCCGGCGAAGATCGGTGCACCGAGCGCAGGCGATGAGGGCATAACGGACTCGGATGAGGAGGCGCGGATCGGTGCCACCTCTGCGGAATACATGGATTATCTTGCCGACATGATCCTGGAGCTGCGCGTCATGTCTCAAAAGGCGGACGCCACACTGCTCTCCGACTTGCTCGAGCTGGCCTATCGCGAGGCCCAGAACCAGCTTGAACTCCGGTCACGGGAACTTTGAGACGGCAGAGCGGAGCGAACGCCCTACCGGCGTTCAGCAATCCAGGCTCTCGGTCCTGCCGCCGCCTGGGGATCGCACCCGTCGGGCAAGACCATCCGCTGTCCCATGGGACCGTGAAGCCAAACGTCAGCCCCTGACGTGGGCCGTCTCGCGAACCGGAACGACGGCCACCTCTCCATTTCGGATGACGAGCGCCAGCTCCCCGCGCTTCAGTCGCAGCGCATCCTCGCCGAAAAGCTCGCGACGCCAACCTTTGAGAGCCGGGACGTCCGCGTCAGGCTCGACGGCGATCCGCTCCAGGTCATCGGTATCGGCAATCAGCCGCGGCGCCACGCCATGCCGACTTGCGGCAGCCTTCAAGAGCACCTTGAGCAGCTCGAGGGTCGCCATGCCCTCCGGGCCAATCGCCGTTCCATTGCCGAGCGATGGCAGCTTCTGCGGGTCTCGCTCCAGGCCCCGGCGCACCACCTCGACGATTTCCCGGGCGCGCGCGGAGCGAGCGAACCCGTCACTGAGGGTCCTCAGTTCGCCAAGCTGACTGACATCGGTCGGCTGCTGATTTGCGATGTCGTAGAGGGCCTCGTCGCGCAGCACCCGGCTTCTCGGCACATCTTGAGCCTGGGCAACCCTTTCCCGCCACGCCGCAAGCTCGATGAGCACGCCCAGCGCACGCCGATTGCGAACCTTGAGCTTCAACCGCTGCCAAGCGGCCTCGGGATCGGCTGCATAGGTGCTGGGATTCGTCAGTTCCTCCATCTCCTGATCGAGCCAGTGGGCCCGCCCGCTTCGCTCGATGTCGGCCTTAAGATGAAGGTAAACGTCGCGCAGGTGGGTGACATCGCCGAGCGCATAATGCAGCTGGTTGCGCGACAGCGGACGGCGCGACCAGTCGGTGAAACGAGACGATTTGTCGAGATCCCGGTTGGTGATCCTCTTAACAAGGTTCACATAGCTGATGGAGTCGCCGAAGCCGCACACCATGGCGGCGACCTGGGTGTCGAACACCGGCGTCGGCACCAGCCCCGCCTTGCAATAGACGATCTCGATGTCCTGCCGCGCCGCATGGAAGACTTTCACGACGCGACGGTCTGCCATCAGGTCGAAGAACGGGCCCAGATCCAGGTCCGGAGTGAGCGGGTCCACGACGGCGGCGGCGTCAGGCCCGGCGAGCTGGATGAGGCACAGCTTCGGCCAGAACGTCTGTTCACGCATGAACTCGGTATCGACGGCAACGAATTCACGCTCGGCCAGTCGCGAACACAGCGCCTTGAGCTCGCGTGTCGTTGCAACAAAGGGAATCCGGTCGGGCATGAGTCGGGGATATATCCCAGGACCCCGACGCGATTCCATTGCAAATTGGACGTTACCAGCCGCACCCACGGCGATTGGACCGGAAGGGCGTAGCCGGAAGAAGGTGGACCCGCCTCAGCGCAAGGGGGGACCTCAGCCGCGCTTGCGGCGGCTGATTGTTCCACCAGCCGCGCCGAGGGCTCATTTCGCGACGGTCTTTTCAAACTGTCGCAGCACCGCATTGCCGCGCGCGACGGCGTCATCGAGCGCCTGCTTGGCGGTCTTCTTGCCCGCGAGCGCCGCCTCGAACTCTTCCGCCCACATGTCGCGCATCTGCACCATATTGCCAAGCCGCAGGCCGCGGCTGTTTTCGGTGGGCGCCTTCGCCGTGAGCTGGATGAGCGGCGTCTCGAGATATGGCTTCTCCTTGTAGAAACCGGACGCCTTGACCTTCTCATAGGCTGCTTTGGTGATCGGCAGATATCCCGACTTGGTGTGCAGTTCCACCTGTCGGTCCGTATCCGACAGGAATGCGAAGAACCGCGCGACGCCCTTGTACTCCTCGGGCTTCTTCCCGCCCATGACCCAGAGCGAGGCGCCGCCGATGATGGAATTCTGGGGCGCTCCCGGCACGTCCGGATAATAGGGCATCTGGGCGTTGCCAAACGCAAACTTGGCGTTCGCCTGGACATTGCCGAAGAAGGCGGAGGAGGTCAGGAAAATCGGGCACTCGCCGCTCGTGAAGCGGCCCTCACCCTGGTTCGTGCGGCCGGAATAGTCATAGGTCTTGTCCTTCTGGAGCTCCACCAGCGTCTCCAGATGCTTCACGTGCAACGGCGAGTTGAATTTGAGCTCCGTGTCGAAGCCCTCCATGCCGTTTGCTTTCGTCGCGAGCGGCACGTTATGCCAGGCGGAGAATTGCTCGACATTGATCCAGGTGACCCATGCATTCGAGAACCCGCAGTTCGGATGCCCGGCGGCCTTCAGCTTCTTGGCGGCCTCGAAGACCTCGGGCCAGGTTTTCGGCGGTGCCTCGGGATCCAGGCCGGCCTTCTTGAATGCGTCTTTGTTGTACCACATCACCGCCGACGACGAGTTGAACGGAAACGACAGCATTTCGCCCTTGAGCGTCGAATAATAGCCCGTGATCGTCGGCAGATAGGCGTTCGGGTCGAAGGCCTGGCCGGCCTCCTTCATCATCACATGCACCGGCTTGATGGCGCCGCCGGCCGACATCATGGTCGCGGTTCCAACCTCGAACACCTGCAGGATGTGGGGAGCACCGCCCGCGCGAAACGCCGCGATCCCGGCATTCATGGTGTCTGCGTAGCTGCCCTTGTATGTCGGGACGACCTTGTAGTCCTTCTGCGCGGCGTTGAAGTCGTTCGCGAGCTTAACGATGACCTCGTTGTTGGCGCCCGTCATGGCGTGCCACCATTGAATCTCCACTTGAGCGAGAGCCGGACTCGCGACAAGGACGGCTGCCAGCGCGACACCGCCAAACCAAGCTCTTGAAGACATCGTTCTCCTCCACGTCTTTCCGTTTCATTGGGCGTTCTGGCAGTCGTAGATGTCGCCGTGACGACAGTGCGCCATGCGGACGGCGGATCCGTCAGCGGTTGGGCGGCGTCAAACCGTGCGAATTACACCGCCCCTCCGCAGTCTTGGCAACAACGAACCATCGCGACCGGGCACGAAGCCGGCACGGGATGAAACTTTCGGAAGGGCTCAGGTTGCGTCGCACCGCCGCCTCTGCGGGCAAGAACGCCTCGACGTTCGCGGCGAAAACACGGCCGGCGGGGCCTGTGGCCGATCGCGACACTTCACCTTTCACAGACCGTGAGGAAATGGGCGCGGAGACACCCGACCGTCACCCGCCATCGCAAAAGTCGTTCTCCGGCTCCCGAGAAAGCCGCGGCTACGTCTCGATGGCTCCAGTCAAACGGAAGCCCGGCTGATCGCTCACCAACCTTCGAGCAACGGCCGACGGCGCAAGGCTTTGACCGGCAGAGCCTTCTCGTCTTGGTTGCGCCAAGAAGCAGTGGATGTCCGACGCAATCCCGAACCACCCGCGACCGGTCGACAAAGGCGCGCCGAGGGGGCGCCTCGCCCACGTGGCGTCACGGACTGGTGACGCCTTGGCGTCTTTCACCAGCAGAGGCGCATATTACCGGCAATCCCGGCGCTTCGCGCCTCGCAGGTCTCGTTGGCCGTGGCACAGGTCTTATCAGTCCCGTGGCGGATCATCGGGCAGCGCCTGCTGGTCTGCTGGAGCCGCATCGGACTCACGCCGCGGACGTCGGACCGGGCGGCGCAGGAACTCCGGTTGATCGCCCTCGGGGACGAATCGTTCCCGACGTCGAACGGCGGAACCTTCGGGCCGATTGGCGGTCGCTTCGGCGCCGGGTGCCAACTCCTCCGCCGGCCGTTGCCGGGGCACGCGGCCCTCTCGGGCGTCCCTCTCTCGGGCGTCCCTCGGTGCGCGCGCGTCGCGCAAGTCGCCGGCGTCCCGGGCCTCTCGACCCTCCCGCCCCTCATGAGGCCCTCGATGTCGGAATTCGGAAGCGGCCTCGTCCGGGACGATTCGGCTTTCGGACACGCGGTCTTCGCCCGATCGCTCGAGCGTCGGCCGATCGTGCGGCATCGGCCGGTCGAACGCGGGCCGATCATAGCCGCGCTCGGAGCCGTTGCGTTCGCCGCGCTGCATCCGCTCCCCGCGCACCTCGCCGCGGTCGGGGCGCTCGTAACGCTCAGACCGCTCGAAGCGATGCCGCTC
>CAYWBX010000261.1:0-5503 GCA_964456015.1 uncultured Hyphomicrobiaceae bacterium
GTCGGAGCCCGAGATCGTGAAGAACGGAACGTTCGCCTCGCCGGCGACCGCGCGGGCGATCAGCGTCTTGCCGGTCCCCGGCGGACCGACCAGCAAGGCTCCGCGCGGGATCCGGCCGCCAAGGCGTTGGAACTTTTGCGGATCGCGCAGGAACTCGACGATCTCCTGCAGATCCTCCTTGGCCTCGTCGACCCCGGCGACGTCCTCGAAGGTGACGCGACCATGACGTTCGGTCAGCAGCTTGGCCTTTGATTTGCCGAAGCCCATCGCGCGGCCGCCGCCCGACTGCATCTGACGCATGAAAAACACCCATACGGCGATCAACAGCAGCATGGGGAACCAGGAGACGAGAACGTTGAAGATCGACGGCACGTCCTCCTCAGCGGGACGGGCCACCACCCGGACGCCGTTCTCCTCGAGGAAGGCAATCGTGTCGCGCTGGTTGTCGGGACCCAGTGTTGAAAATTGCCGCTGTTTGTCCGTAAACGTACCGTAGTACCGCAGGCCCTGAACGGTCACGTCCTTGATCTCGCCGGCCTTCACCCGTTCCTTAAATTCGGTATAGCCGATCTCATTCGCCCGCCGCCCCTGCGTCGGGTTCTGGAAGAGGTTGAACAGGGCGAAAAGAAGCAGCCCGATGACCACCCAGATCGCAAAGTTCCTGAAATGCGAGTTCATGAGAGCCCTTCATAACCACGAGCGGTCGCCTGTCCGGTTCACTCCTAGGCGCGCCGAAGCCCGCTGCGGACTGACGGGCGGTCGATTACCAGCCTAGTCATCTTGTCGATACGTTCAAATAGGCATGTGCAGGAAGTTTGCCAAGTTTTGTTTACTAGGCTCAGAGCGCCCGGCGAGACGTTAGCCTGATGGCTGCCTTTCTGAGGCATTTCGCCAAGTCTGACAGCTGGTTGCACAGCGCTGCGGTTGTGTTGCGAACCGCCGGCGGGAGATGCCGGGGGCCATGCGGCTCGGCTGCCGGCCGATGCCGCATCGGTGCGGAATGTGCCGGCACTCCGGTGGGCGGCTTCAGGTCGAGCGGGAGCGCGCCGAGGCAGCCCTTGCCAGGGCAAGCGTGCAGGACCTTCATTCAAACGACATCGGGCGACAAGCGGGAGCCGACGCTGCGACGCGCAACCCGGGCAGGCGGTGGGATCTCGCCGGCAGCGCCCGCCCCCGGCAAATGCAGCACCTGGCACGAAACGCTCTGCCGCGCTCAGGGCTCCAAGAAGCGATCGCCCTGACGGCGCGTTTACGCCTGCGGCCGCCCACCCGGCAAGACCGGCGCTTGCGCAAGCGTCGGCCAGCTGCCCGGCATGGCGCAGTTCGGCGAGTGCGGGATCAACTGGACTGCCGTCGGGGCGGCTCGGCCGTCGCTGCCGATCGGGCCGGCAAATGCCGCTCGAACCAGTCGATGGTCGCAGCCATTACCTCGGAAAAGGCGGGTTCCGCGTAAACTTCATAGTGGCCGTAGCCTTTCAGCATGACGAGGGCCTTCGGCTCGCCCGCCTTCTCAAAGAGTGAGATCGACTCCTCCGGCGGCACGAGGCGATCGTCATCCGTCGCGATGAAGAGGATCGGCCGCGGCGCGATCTTGCCGACGACCCATTCGGGATGGAACTGCAACGTCTCGTCTATGTATTCAAGCGGAAGCGTGTTGATCGCGTTCGGATTGTTTCGACGGGCGGCGGCGGCAAGCTCGGCCGATTGCCGGTCGGCTAGCAGAATCTCGCTGCGATCCGCCAGCGCCGACCGGCCCGTCAGGACGCGACGCTCGCGATCCTCCTTGGCCCGTGCGAGAAGATCGTGCCACTCGTCGGGCCGGCGGACGGAGCGCATCCAACGGGCGCCGTGGCCGACGCCGACGCAGGAGACCACGCATTTGGCGCGGGCGTCGATCGCGGCGGTCCACACGACCGTGGCGCCGCCATAACTCGTGCCATAAAGCCCGAGCCGGTTCTCGTCGACACAGTCCTGCAGGCCCAGGAACGTCAGCGCCGATTGCACATCGGCGACGCGGCTCATCGGGGCCAGCCGGCTAGGCGGGCCTTCGCTCTTGCCCCACCCCTTGTAGTCGAAGGTAAGCACGACGTAGCCGGCCGCGTTGAGCACCCGGGCGTTGTCGGGAAGATAGAGGTCCTTGACGCCGGTGTAGCCGTGGCAGAGGACGATCCCGGCCCGCTTTTCCCCCTCCGAGAGACCCTCTGGAAGAAAGAGGTCGCCGTCGAGCTTCGCGCCCTCGCTGAAGAAGGTGACTGGCTTGCGCATGTCGACATCCGAGCTGTGGCGATCAGGATTGTTCGCAAGATGCAGTGGAGAAGGTTACGCCGGATTTCGAGCGTCTGCCATCCGCGACGCAAGCGGCCTTCGATGGATGCAGGCGCGGGGCCTGTTCGCCCAGCCGATTCCGGATAGAAAGGAGATTGGCATCTTTGACGACTGCCGCTGCGGGGCGTGATCCTGCAATCGGCCGAAGGTCTTAAGGACACTGCGACCTTGCCCGAGTGCAGATCAGACCGTAATCTCGCCAAGTCCGAAAAGGGGCGCAGAGTGGACACTGCGCACCCGTCCCCCGGGAGGAAGAGAATGACCAAGAAAGTTGATCGCCGGAAGTTCATCCAAGCTTCTGCCGCAGCCACGGGCGGCCTCGCCGGCATCCTGGCGACGGGCCGCGCGCCAGCCATCGCGCAGACGACGGAGGTCCACTGGCTCAAGTGGAACGACTTCGTGCCAGCATGTGACGAGCTCAAACGCAAGAAGCTCCTGCCTGAAGCCGAAAAGGCTCTCGGCATCAAGATCAAGTACGAGACGGTGAACGGCAACGACTTGCAGCCGCGCATCACCTCGTCGATCCAGTCGGGCGCAGGCCCCGATATCGTGATGCTCTTCAACAACCATCCGCATCTCTACCAGGCCTCTCTTGTGGATCTGTCGGATGTCGCCGAGGCAGTCGGCAAGGACCAGGGCGGCTATTACAAGATCTCGACCGGCAATACCGGTACGGGCGGCAAGTTCTTCGCCATGCCGCTGTGCATCATCGGCGCCATGAATGCCTACCGGAAGTCCTGGTTCGCCGAGATCGGGCTTAATGAGTTCCCGAAGACCTGGGACGCCTATCGCGACGCCGGCAAGAAGCTCAAGGCCAAGGGCTACCCGATCGGACAGTCGTTCGGTCAGTCGTTCGGCGACCCGCCGACCTTTGCCTATCCGCTGATGTGGTCGTTCGGCGGCGCCGAGATCGACGACAAGGGCAAGGTCGTCATCAATTCCAAGGAGACCGTCGAGGCGGTGAAATGGATGGCGGCGGCGTGGAAGGACGCGTTCGACGAAGGCGGGCTCGCCTGGGATGACGCGTCCAACAACCGCGCATTCCTCGCCGGCACCATTTGTTCAACGCTCAACGGTGCGTCGATCTATATCGAGGCGCAGAGAAAGCCGGACCAGTACAAGACCGAAAAGGGCACGCCGCTCAAGGACGACATCCTGCACGCCCCGTTGCCGGCCGGTCCCAAAGGGCAATTCGGCTTCCACACGTTCCAGAGTCACGTCATTCCCAGCTACTCGAAGAACCAGAAGGCGGCGAAAGAGCTGCTCAAGTTCTTCCATAAGAAGGAGAACTACGAGCAGTGGTTCACCACGGGGCAGGGGTTCTATACGCCGCCGACCACGGGCTGGGAGACGCATGCGCTCTGGAAAAAGGATCCCGTCATGGCGCCCTACGCGGTCGCCGGCAAGCTGGGACTGACCCCGGGACACCCGGGCGAGCCCAACGCAAAGGCGGCCGAGGTGCTGACCAAGTACCTCATTGGCAACATGTTCGCCGCGGCGATCAAGGGCCAAAAGGCTGAGGATGCGGTTGCCGCCTGCGAGGCCGAGCTGAAGAAGATCTACGGCGCCTGAGCGAGGTCGCGATCGGATTGTCTGCCGGGGCTGTCGAGGCCCCGGCAGACTTTGCTCGCGACGAATAGGCGTGAACATTGAGCCCGGGCCCGTCGGCCGTGGCTTCGACTGGCAAAGGAGCAATTCACGATATGGCGACCACGACTGTGCCATCCGCCGGCGGGGTCACGATCGCAAAGGCCAGGTGGCGACCGCTCGAGGTGGAAAGCAACCTCGCGTTTCTGCTGCTGCTGCCGACGCTCGTCCTCCTCGGGTTGTTCATTGCCTACCCGTTCTTTCGCGGCATATTTCTGTCCGTCTCCAACACGCGAGTGGGCATCCCCGGCGACTTCGTCGGCTTCGAGAACTTCGCGAGGCTTCTCAGCGATCCAATCTTTCACGCCGTCGTCTACAACACGTTCCTCTACACGTTCGTGACGACGATCTTCAAACTGGCGCTGGGTCTGTGGCTCGCGCTTCTTCTCAATCGTGATTTCAAGTTCAAGGCCTTCACGCGCGCTTTCATCCTGCTGCCGTTCATTGTGCCGACGGTGCTTGCCTGCTTCGCCTGGAAGTGGATGTTCGATCCGACGTTCAGCGTCGTGAACTGGATGCTCTACAAGCTGGGAGTCATCACCAGTGCGATCAACTGGCTCGGTGACGGCGATCTCGCGATGTTGTCGATCATCATCGTCAACATTTGGCGCGGCGTGCCGTTCTTCGCCATCTCGCTCATGGCCGGCTTGCAGACGATCAGCCCCGACCTTCAGGAGGCGGCGGCGATCGATGGCGCCAAGCCTTGGCAGCGCTTCATCTACATCACTTGGCCGCTGCTGTTGCCGGTCACGATGGTGGTCGTGCTGTTCTCGGTCATCCAGACATTCGCGGACTTCCAGATCGTCTACGTTCTGACGGGCGGCGGGCCGGCCAACGCCACGCACCTGTTTGCAACCTACGCCTATCAGCTTGGGGTCGGCACCGGCCTCCTGTCGCAGGGTGCGGCTGTATCGCTGGCGATGTTCCCGCTGCTCTTCCTGATCGTGATCTTCCAGCTCCTCTACATCCGCCGCGTGGAGACCCGTTGAATGATCGAAGGTGCCATCTGGCGGCGCTGGGTGTTCTTCCGCATCCCGCTCGCGATCTTCCTGATCTTCCTGCTCTTTCCCTTCTATTGGATGATCATCACGACATTCCGGCCGGACGGCGAGCTCTATCGTCCGTGGCGAGCCGCGAACTACACGCCGTTCTGGACGTGGAACCCGACCACGGCGCATCTGAAGTACCTGTTCGGCGAAACCACATTCCTGTTGTGGATGTGGAACACCATGTTCATCGCCGTGGTGGCGACCGCGATCAGCCTCGTGTGCGGCGTGCTCGCCGGATATGCACTGTCAAGATTGAACTTCCGGCTGGCGGGTCTCCTCGGGACGGCGATCTTCGTCACGTATCTGGTGCCGCAGACGCTGCTTTTCATTCCGCTCTCCGAGATCATCCGGAACTACAATCTTGGCGACACGCCATGGTCGCTCATCCTGACCTACCCGACGTTCCTGATCCCGTTCTGCACATGGTTGATGATGGGCTACTTCAAGGCCATTCCGAAGGAGCTTGAGGAGTGCGCGCGCAT
>CAYWBX010000262.1:0-5447 GCA_964456015.1 uncultured Hyphomicrobiaceae bacterium
ATGGCGGCCCGCCGTCGCGGCCCGACGGAACTGGCGTTGCGCACCCGCATCGCGCCCGGCTCTCAGATCCGCCGGGCTCGCATTTCTCGGGAATCGCTTGGCAGCCCTTCACCGAGCCGGCACACTGCCTTCATTCGGAGAGCAGCGTCCGCCGTCGCGCGCGGCCGGCGCGTGTTCTGCTACCATCGCGGCGGCGGCTTTGTCGCGGCGGTTCAGAGGGGCGAGCATATGGCCAAGAAGTCGCTGCGCCAGCGGGCGCTCGCAGGCGAGACCATCCCGGGCTCGATGGTCTTTGAGTTCTTCACGCCCGGCATCGCGCAGGTGCTGCGGCTCGCCGGCTGCGAGTACGTGATCTACGACATGGAGCACGCCGGTCTTTCGATCGAGACGCTCAAGACCCAGGTCGCCTGCTGCCGCGGCACCGGCATCGTTCCGATGGTTCGGGTGCCGCGCGGTGAGTACCACTTCCTGGCCCGCGCCCTTGATGTCGGCGCCCAGGGCGTGATGGTGCCGATGGTCAACTCCGCGGCCGAGGCGCGCGCGATTGCCGAGGCGACGCATTATCCGCCCAGGGGCCGGCGGGGGGCGGCCTTCGGATTTGCGCACGACGACTACGAGCCGGGCGATCCGGCGGCGAAGATGAAGGCGGCCGATCTGCGCAACCTCATCATTGCACAGATCGAGACCGAGCGCGGACTTGAGGCGGTCGAGGAAATTGCGGCCGTCGACGGCATCGACTGCCTGTGGCTCGGCCATTTCGATCTG
This sequence comes from uncultured Hyphomicrobiaceae bacterium, assembly GCA_964456015.1. GTDB lineage: Bacteria > Pseudomonadota > Alphaproteobacteria > Rhizobiales > Hyphomicrobiaceae. Next base: position 766 of record CAYWBX010000262.1, read on the forward strand.
ACGAACTTCATGGGCATCCCGGGCCAGTTCGACAATCCGGCCTACATCGCCGCCGTCAAGCGCATCGTCGCTGCCGGCCGTCGCCACAAGAAGGCGCTTGGTTTCATGGCCGCCGATCAGGCCTGGGCGAAGCAATACAAGCGGTTCGGCTTCAACATGATCGCGACCGGTACCGACCACGGCATCCTGATGGCCGGCGTGCGCAACATCCTGACCGCGGTTGCCGACTGAGGCCGGCGCATGACCTTCCGGATCGGTCTTTCGAGCGACCTTCTTGACGCCCAGGGCGAGCCCATTTTCGGGCGGCGTGCGCTCGACGTTCTCAACGTCCCGGGCATCCAGTGGGAATGGGTTCCCGAGTCATTTTCGGTCGTGCCGCCCGACATCGCAGCCCGCTACGACGGGCTCTACATCAACCTGCCGCACGTCACAGCCGAAAGCGTCGGTCGCCAGGACTGCCGGGTGAAGGTCTTCGCACGCAACGGCGTCGGCTACGATAGCGTGGACGTGAGGGCACTCACGGAGCGCGGCATCGTGCTCACGAACACGCCGGTCGCCGTGCGCCGGCCGGTGGCCGTCGCCACGCTGACGCTGATCTTCGCGCTCGCAGGCCGGCTCCTCAAGAAGAACGAGCTCGTGCGCCAGAACCGCTGGAACGACCGCAACAATTACATGGGGCAGGGCCTCACCTCGCGCACGCTGGGCCTCATCGGCGCGGGCGGCATCGGACAGGAGATCCTAGCCCTTGCGCGGCCCTTCTTCGGGCGGATGATTGCGGCCGATCCGTTCGCCGAAGTGGCTCGCATCGCGGAGCTCGGCGGCACGCTCGTCCCGCTCGACGACGTGATGCGCGAAGCCGACTTCGTCGTGGTGTGCTGCATTCTCGATGAGACGACGCGGGGCCTCATCGACGAGGCCCGCCTCGCGGCCATGAAGCCCACCGCCTACCTCATCAACGTCGCACGAGGACCCATCGTCGACGAGCCGGCCCTCATCCGCGCGCTCGCCGCCGGGCGCATCGCCGGCGCGGGGCTCGACGTGACCACGAAGGAACCGATCGAACCCGACAATCCGCTGCTCGCGATGGAGAACGTCATCATCACCCCGCACGCGCTCTGCTGGACCGACGAGTGCTTCCACGACATCGCGGCGACCGGACTGCAGTCGATCGTCGACGTGGCGCAAGGCCGGCGCCCGAGGCATGTCGTCAATCCCGAGGTCTACGCGCGGGCTGGCACGTGAGCCCGACCAGCGCACCGGGGGAGCGTGGAGTGCCGGATCAAGGCAGAAGTACCGCGTCGCTGGCGTTTGCCATCGCGTTCGCGCCGCTCGTCGCCCTTGCCATGCTACAGACCGGAATGCCGGTGCTCGCGCCGGCTCTGCTGGAAGGAAGCGGCCTGGCGCCCGCCGCCTATGGCTGGATCGCCGGCGCCATGGGCCTCGGCTCGATCTGGCTCTACATGGCGAATGCCGCGTTCACCGTCGCGCTCGGACCGGTCACGGCGATGCTCGTCGCAGCACTCCTTTCGGCTGCGGGAACCGCACTCGTCCTCTCCGGCGTCTACGCGCTCATGCTGGCCGGCGCATTGCTCATCGGCTTCGGCTACGCCGCCACGACGCCGGCAGGCTCACAGATTCTCGCCGATCACACGCCGCGCGAGGTGCGCGCCACGCTCTTTTCAATTCGCCAGGCCGGCGTGCCGCTCGCAGGCGCCATCGCCGGTGCAGCCGGGAGCTGGATCGCGACGCGCTTCGGCTGGCGCTTCGCACTCAGCGGCCTCGCTCTCCTTGCGGTCGCCGTGGCCATTGTCCTCGCGCTCGTCCCGCGCCGGTTCAACGAAGCGCGGCCACGTCCGCGCTTTCACGCCCCGTCCCTCATTGCCGTCGCCAATCTGTGGGCCCCTTTTCGAACCATTGGCGGCTCGCCGGGACTGAAGCGGCTGTCGCTCGTTGCGATCGGCTTTGCTGTCGTCCAGGGGACAGTCAACTCGTTCTTCGCGCTCTATGCCACGAACGAGCTGGGACTGAGCCTTGTGCTTGCCGGCGCGCTCTATGCGACCATGCAGGGCGCGAGCGTCGCGGGTCGCATCGGGCTCGGCTTCGTCGCGGACCGGCTCGGCTCGCCGATGCCCGTTCTGCGCTGGCTGTCGGCGCTTTCCGCGCTTTCCGCCGTCCTGCTTGCCGCGCTCACGCCGGACTGGCGGTTGTGGCAGCTCGCCGCCGCCATGGTGTTCATGGGACTTTCCGTCGCGACCTGGAACGGGCTTTTCCTCGCAGAGACGGCGACGATTGCCCCTGAGACCGTCAGCGAGGCGGCGGCAGCGACCACCTTCTTCGTCTTCGCCACCTATATGCTGACGCCGCCGCTGATGGGCCTCGTCATTCAGTCGTCCGGTTTTCGAACGGCATTCATCGCGGCGGCGGTGCTTGCGATGACGTCGCTCGTCGCGCTGTTGCTGCCGGAGCGCGCGTTCGAGTGAGACCCCGGGATAAGCCGGCTCAGAGGATCTCGTGCACGTCGTAGACCGCCGCCCCAGGCTCCCGGCGGCCGACACCGACGGCGACGATGCGGTTCATCCAGTCGTATTTTGGCGAGGCCGTCTCGAAGGCGAGGCTGGTCCGCAGGTAGTACTCCCCCGGCGGCACGTTTTCGCCGGCTGCGATGCGTTGCATCACCGCCGGGGAGCCGTGGCGCACGCCGCGGTACTGGATGAGCAGGATCTCGCCATCGTCGAGCCGCAGCACCAGGCGTACGTCCGGCCGGAGCGCCTCGTCCCGGGTGGCGAGGAGAATGTCCATGCCGCCCGCCAGGATTTCCGCCTGGACCTTGGGACCCTTGAAGTGGCCGCGGTCGAGACGGTCGATGCGGCGGCGGCCGTGCGGCGCCTCGCCGAGCATGTAGGTTCCCGTGACCTCAATCCTGAGCTCGCCGATGTAAGTCGCGTTCAACTGCGGCATGTCCCTCTCCTCGCGCATGGTTCCTGCGCATGCTGGCCAACTGTCGTGCCTTTGCCTAGTCTGTCGATCCGCGCTTTTGGACTGCGGAGAGCGCGCGGCATTTTTTGGAGGAGCACGCCTTGCTTCTTGGTTGCATTGCAGACGACCTCACCGGGGCGACCGACCTCGCCATCATGCTGACGCGCGCCGGGATGCGCACGCTCCAGGTCATGCAGGTGCCCGACAAATCGATGCCGCTCGAAGGCTATGACGCGGTCGTCGTCGCGCTCAAGACGCGAACGTGCCCGGTGGCGGAGGCCGTCGAGCTGTCGCTGCGAAGCGCCGATGCGCTGCTTGCCCTCGGCGCCCGCCAACTCTTCTTCAAGTACTGCTCGACGTTCGATTCGACGCCGGCCGGGAACATCGGCCCGGTCGCCGACGCGCTCCTGGCACGGCTCGGCGCCGATCTCGCCATCGCCTGTCCGGCGTTTCCGACCAACAAGCGGACCGTCTACCTCGGCAACCTGTTCGTCGGCGACGTCCCGCTGGCGGAAAGCCCGATGAAAGACCATCCGCTGACGCCGATGCGCGATTCCAATCTCGTGCGCGTTCTTCAGGCGCAGACCAAGGGCAAAGTCGGCCTCATCCCGTTCGCGGTGGTCGACCAGGGCAGCGAGGCCATCCGCGCCGCTTTCGAGGCGGCCCGCCGGCGCGGCGAACGCTACGTCATCGTCGATGCGATCACCGACAAGCATCTCATCGACATGGGCACGGCCGCCGCCGACATGCCGCTCGTCACCGGCGGATCGGGCGTGGCGCTCGGGCTGCCTGCGAACTTCATCCGGAAGGGCCTGATGCGGGCCACAGCCGCACCCACCACCCTGCGCGCACCGCCGGGACGGGCGGCGATCCTCGCCGGCAGCTGCTCGGAGGCGACGCGCACGCAGGTGGCAGCGGCCAAGGCGGCAGGGCTTGCCGCCTTCGAGATCGATCCCATTGCGGCGCATGAGAGGAAAGTCACCGGCGAGACGCTTGCCGCGTGGATGCAACAGCAGCCCGCCGGCAAGCCCGTGCTCGCCTATTCGAGCGCCGCGCCCGCCGCCGTCCGCCGCGTCCAGGAGGCGCTCGGCCGCGAAGCCGCCGGGGCGCTCGTCGAGGACCTGCTCGCAGACACCGCGCGCCGGCTCGTCGCCCAGGGCTTCACGCGGCTCATCGTCGCCGGCGGCGAGACCTCCGGCGCGGTCGTCAACGGCCTCGGCGTCACCGCGCTCGAGATCGGCCCCGAGATCGACCCCGGCGTGCCATGGACGCGGGCGGCCGGGCGCGAGCTGGTACTGGCGCTCAAATCCGGCAACTTCGGCGGACCGGAGTTCTTCCTGAAGGCGTGGGAGAAGCTGTCGTGACACGAAGGTCGTTGCGAGAGGGAGGTTTGGCGCGCGCCCGCCCGGGAGGGGGACGAGTCCGAATCCGCCCCGCTTGCCGGGCTGCACGCGGCCGGTCCCGCAGGTCCCACCGCGGGGAGGACAAACAAGCACGCGACCGGCGCGGTCGCGAACGCGGGAGCACGCGATGAGCACCGAGGCCAGCTTGCGGGAGCAGATTTGCGCCGTGGGCGCCTCGCTCTTCGATCGCGGGCTCACCCACGGGTCGACCGGCAACATTTCCGTCGCGCTGCCCGACGGCGGCTGGCTGATGACGCCGACCGGCTCCTCGCTCGGCGCGCTCGACCCGGCGCGGCTATCGAA
>CAYWBX010000263.1:0-5443 GCA_964456015.1 uncultured Hyphomicrobiaceae bacterium
CGGGGCGTAGCCCGCCTCAACAAGCGTCTCGGAGCCGGCGCGGATGAGCTCGACGAGGCCGCCGCAGAGCACCACCTGCTCGCCGAACAGGTCGGTCTCGCACTCCTCCTTGAAGGTCGTCTCGATGATGCCGGCGCGACCGCCGCCGATCGCCGAGGCATAGGACAGGAAAAGGTCGTGCGCGTTGCCGCTCCTGTCCTGGTGGATCGCCAGCAGACATGGCACGCCGCCGCCGCGCACGTACTCGGAGCGCACGGTATGGCCAGGTCCCTTCGGCGCGACCATGCCGACGTCGAGATCGGCGCGCGGCTCGATCAGGTTGAAGTGCACGTTGAGGCCGTGCGCGAACATGATCGCCGCGCCCTCCTTCATGTTGTTGGCGAGATGATCCTTGTAGATGTCCGCCTGCAGCTCGTCCGGCGTGCACATCATCATCACGTCGGCCCACTTCGCCGCCTCAGCCACCTCCATCACCTTGAAGCCCGCGTCCTGCGCCTTCTTCACGCCCGCCGACGTCTTGCGGAGCGCGATCACCACGTCCTTGACGCCGGAATCGCGCATGTTCTGCGCGTGCGCATGACCCTGGCTGCCGTAGCCGATCACGGCCACTTTCTTGCTCTTGATGAGATTCACATCGGCGTCTCGATCGTAGTAAACGCGCATGGGACACCCCTTCGGCTGGCGCGGGTTGCTGGAGAAGGATTCCTATGGAGAAATCGGTGAGGAACGCCTAACCGCTCGCAACAGGGCCTGCAAGCAGAAAGAGGCGACGCTCGCACAAGCTGCCGCCTCCCTCATCCTCGTTGGCAAGCCGCCGCCGCGCGCGGCCTCAGCGCCCCAGCACCTTCGGCCAGTTGGCGTCGCCGCGCTGGATCATGCCGGCCGGATCGCGCCGCCAGCTCGACTGGGTCCCGCTCGACAGATTGAGGTAAAGCTTGCCGTTGACGATGTCCCAAATCTTTGGATCTCCCGGCGCCGTACTGCCGCCAGCGACCGCGAATGCGCAGTAGCCGCCGTACTGCGGCGCATACTTCTCCGGCTCCTTCAGGAAGAGATCGAGATTCTCCTTGGAAGCGAACTGCCACTCGGCGCCTTTCCAGCTCACGCGGAACTGCGGCGTTCCCGGCACCGCTTCCTTCCGGGTGTGATAGGCGACCGTATCGTAGCCGCCGACCGCGAGCGCATTCGCGGCATAGTCCGGACGTCGCGACTGGTAGATTTCGGGCTGCTGGGCCAGCGCCCCGCTCACGCCGACCCAAAGCATCGCGGGCACTAAGAAACCGATCAGGCGCAATCGAACTTGCTGCAGCATGATGTCCTCCGGCGAGGATTGAAGGCTGTTCACCCTCAAGTTAGCCACCGTCCGGGAGGCCTCAAGTGGCTTCACGGTCTTCTGATCGGACGGGATCACGGTGTCAGGCGAGCGAGACCCGCCGGAGTTGCGTCCGTCAGGCTATGAAACCAGTGGCCAGCCACGGCGCGTCGTCTGCCCAAAGGCGACCCTACGCCGCTTGGCGATTCGCACCCTTCATCCGCCTTTGGCGGCGAGGCCCTGGGGGCCGCGAGCGATGGCGGCGATCCCAGTCCGGGAGATTTCGACGAGGCCCAGATCTTTCATGATGGTAATGAACTGCTCGATTTTCGAGGACCTCCCCGTGATCTCGAACACGAAATGCTCGGTCGAGGCATCGATCACGGCGGCGCGAAAGATCTCCGCGAGCCGGAGCGCCTCGATGCGCTTCTCGCCCTTGCCAGCGACCTTCACCAGCGCCAGCTCGCGCTCGAGCGGATCGCCCGCCACCGTCAGATCGACCACCGAATGAACCGGCACCATGCGCTCGAGCTGGTTCTTGATCTGCTCGAGCACCATCGGTGTGCCCTTGGTGACGATCGTGAAGCGAGAGAGATGCTTCTCGTGCTCGGTTTCGGAAACAGTAAGGCTTTCGATGTTGTAGCCGCGTCCCGAGAAGAGCCCGGCGATGCGCGAGAGAACGCCGGGCTCGTTGTCGACCAGGATCGACAGAGTGTGGGAAACGAGCTCCTCGTTCTTCTCTTCGAGGAAGTACGCGGACCCGGTCGGTTTGTGGGACATGGGCATGGTGCTCGCGGTCAAACAGGATTGTGGTGCGCAGCGGTCAGCGACGATGGCACGTGATCGGGTTGGCGGGCCTATGGAACACCTCCACCGGTGTCCAACCCTCGTCGTAATGCGGCACAACCCAGTGCTCCGTGAGCGCCTCCTGCCGCCATTTCACGAATGCCGGATGCGCCAGCACCGCGTTCATGTATTGCCGCGTCTCCGTCGCGACCGGCACCTGATAGGTGTCGAGGCGCGTGACCACCGGCGCGTACATGGCATCGGCGGCGCAGAACGCGCCGAACAGGAATGCGCCGCCATCCCCGAAGCGCCGTCGGCAGTCCGACCACATGCCCTCGATGCGACGTACGTTGTCGGCGGCATCGGATGAGAGCTCGCGGGGCGCGAACCGCTTGCCGAGATTCATGGGGCAGAGCTGGCGAAGCGCCTGGAAGCCCGCATGCATCTCGTTCGCGATGCTGCGAGCGTGCGCCCGCGCTATGACCTCGCGCGGCCAAACGCCCCTTTCCGGGAACTGCTCGTGCAGGAACTCCATGATCGCGAGGCTCTCCCAGACCACGAGATCCCCGGCTCCGCGATCGCCCGCGCCGGCGGATTCGCCGCCGCGCAGCTCATTTCGCGCAACGACGAGACACGGCATCTTACCGGCGGGCGAGATGTCGAGCATCCGCGCCTTGGAGTCGGGAAGATACATCGGGATCACCGTTTCCTCGAACGGGATGCCGAGCGCCGTCATCAGCAGCCAAGGCCGCATGGACCATGAAGAATGAAGCTTGTTGGCGATGTAGAGCCGCATGATGGTCACACCAGCGTCTTGCCTTCCTTGCCGATCGCCTTGGCCACTTCCTCCTCGGAGACGTCCTCGCCCATCAGCATCTCGTTGTGCGCCTTGCCCGACGGGATCATCGGGAAGCAGTTGGCGAGCTGGGCGACGCGGCAATCGAGAAGTGCGGGCTTGTCCCTAACGGCCAGCATCTCGCGGATGGCGTCATCGAGGTCCGCCGGATGCTCGCACCTGAGCCCGACCCCGCCGTACGCTTCCGCAAGTTTGACGAAATCCGGCAGCGCTTCGGTGTAGCTCTCCGAATAGCGATTGCCATGCAAGAGCTGCTGCCACTGGCGGACCATGCCCATGTACTGGTTGTTGAGAATGAAGATCTTCACGGGCAGCCGGTACTGCACCGCCGTCGACATTTCCTGGATGTTCATCAGGATCGAGGCGTCGCCAGCGATGTCGATGCACAGCGCCTTCGGGTTGGCGATTTGCGCGCCGATCGCCGCCGGCAGACCGTAACCCATCGTGCCAAGTCCGCCGGACGTGAGCCAGCGGTTCGGCCGCTCGAACTTGTAGAACTGCGCCGCCCACATCTGATGCTGACCGACCTCGGTCGAAATGATCGCATCCTTGTCCTTGGTGAGGTCGTAGAGGCGCTCGATCGCCCGCTGCGGCATGATCACGTCGCCGCTCTGGCGGTACTTCAGGCACTGCCGGGCGCGCCACTGCTCGATCTGCCGCCACCAGCCTTTCAGCGCGGACTTGTCCGGCTGACCGGCCTTGGTCTTCCACAGTCGGATGAGGTCCTCGAGCACATAGGCGCAGTCGCCGACGATCGGCAGATGCACCTTGATGTTCTTGTTGATGGAGGACGGGTCGATGTCGATGTGAATCTTGGTCGAGCCCGGCGAGAAGGCGTCGGTGCGGCCGGTGATCCGGTCGTCGAAGCGGGCGCCGACATTGATCATGACGTCGCAATCGTGCATCGCCATGTTCGCCTCATAGGTGCCGTGCATGCCAAGCATCCCAAGCCATTGCTTGTCGGATGCCGGATAGGCACCGAGACCCATCAGCGTCGACGTGATCGGAAAGCCTGTCAGCTTCACGAGCTCGCGCAGGAACTGGCTCGCCTTGGGGCCTGAGTTGATGACCCCGCCGCCGGTGTAGAACACGGGCCGCTTCGCCCCCGCCATGATCTCGACGGCCTTCTGCAGCGCCGGCTGGTCGCCCTTGAGCTTCGGCCGGTAGCTCTTATGAGAGACGACTGCATTGCCTGGGGCGACATAGGTGCCGGTCGCGAACTGCACATCCTTGGGGATGTCGACGACGACCGGCCCTGGCCTGCCGCTTCGGGCGATGTAGAAGGCCTCATGCAGGATGCGTGCGAGATCGTTGACGCTCTTGACGAGCCAGTTGTGCTTTGTGCACGGCCGCGTAATTCCGACGGTATCGCATTCCTGGAAGGCGTCGTTGCCGATGAGATGCGTGGGAACCTGGCCTGTCAGCACCACCACCGGGATCGAGTCCATGAGAGCGTCGGTCAATCCCGTCACCGCATTGGTCGCGCCGGGCCCCGATGTAACGAGCACGACCCCGACCTTGCCGGTCGATCGCGCATAGCCTTCGGCGGCATGCACCGCGCCACCCTCCTGGCGAACGAGGATGTGCTTCACCTTCTCCTGCTGGAAAAGCTCGTCGTAGATGGGCAGAACGGCACCGCCTGGATAGCCGAACACGTGCTCCACACCCTGATCGGCGAGGGCGCGCACAACCATCTCCGCACCCGTCATCTGGTGTGCCATCGCAGGTCTCCTGTCGCATAAGGCGCGGGAGGAACGCACCCCCGCGCGACGACAGGAAATGCACCCAACATTCCTAATCGTCAATTAATTGCATGAACTTGGATTTGATTTTGCAATAATTGTGCTCGATGCTCCAGTTCCAAGACTTAAAATGTCCTTTAAGCCACGTGACCTGCCGCTTGACGTAGCGGCGGGTCTCCCGCTTGCCGGCTTCGATGGCCGCCGGCAGGTCCGCGTCCCCTTCGAGGTACGACCGCAGCGGGCGAACGCCGATGGCGCGCATCGCCGGCATGTCCGGCGCGACCTGCAGACGGCAGAGCGTCGCCACCTCCTCGAGGGCGCCGGCCTCGACCATGGCGTCAAAGCGCGCATCCGTTCGTCGATAGAGGTCCTCGCGCGGCGGCATGACAACGATGCCGACCCAGTCCGCTGGCGCCAGCACCGGGACGCCCCGAACGCCCTGCCACTGGCTGAGCGAGCAGCCCGTCGCCTCGCTCACTTCGAGGGCGCGTGCAATGCGCTGGCGATCCCCGGGCTTGAGCCGTCGGGCCATCTCGGGATCACGCTCGGCAAGCATCCGGTAGAGGGCATCGCCTGTGAGAGACGCTGCCGCTTCGCGCCAGCGTCGGCGCACAGCCTCCGGAATTGCCGGAACCGGCGAAAGCCCGTCGACCAGCGCCTTGAGATAGAGCCCTGTGCCGCCGACGATCACCGGTCGCTGCCCTGCCGCCCGGCACCGCGCCACCTCCTCCTTGACCTCGCCAAGCC
>CAYWBX010000264.1:0-5442 GCA_964456015.1 uncultured Hyphomicrobiaceae bacterium
CGATCATGCTGGCCTTGGGCTCGACCAGGATGCCGCCCGTCGGGAAATCCGGGCCCTGGATGAAGTCGCAAAGCTTTTCGACCGTCGCGTTCGGATGTTTGATGAGGTGGAGGAGCGCTTGGCAGAGCTCGTCGACATTGTGCGGCGGGATGTTCGTCGCCATGCCGACGGCGATGCCCGACGCACCGTTCGCGAGCAGGTTCGGGAAGGCGGCCGGCAAAACGACCGGCTCCTGCTCGCGTCCGTCGTAATTATCGCGAAAATCGACGGCGTTTTCGTCGATGCCTTCGAGCAGCGCTTCGGCGACCGTCGTCAGGCGCGCCTCGGTATAGCGCTCCGCCGCCGGGTTGTCGCCGTCGATGTTGCCGAAGTTGCCCTGACCGTCGATCAGCGGATAGCGGACCGAGAAGTCCTGAGCGAGGCGGGTGAGCGCATCGTAGATCGCCTGATTGCCGTGGGGATGGTAGTCGCCCATGGTGTCGCCGACGATCTTGGCGCACTTCATGAAGCCGCCGTCCGGGCCGAGCCCCAGCTCGCGCATGGCGTAGATGATGCGTCGGTGAACAGGCTTCAGACCGTCGCGCACGTCTGGCAGCGCGCGGTCCATGATGGTTTTCAGCGCGTAGGCGAGATAGCGCTCCTCCAGTGCCGTCTTCAACGGCACAGGCTCGATGGGCCCAGGGCCCGGCAGAATCGGTCTGTCGCTCATGGGTGGGGATTAGACCGTGCAAGAGCGATCATCAAGGCGGCACGACGCCGAACGAACGGCCGCACGAGCGTTCCTGTGCGCGACAGCGGACGCGAGGACGGCGCTCCTTCACTCGGACCGCCGCTCGCGCTTCTGGCGTCAATTCCGGTAGAGGGTTCGCGTTGACGAGGCACCGCCGTGCGTCCGACAGTCTGCCAACGCATCTCAGCGAAGGCCCGGGCCATGAGCGACAATCTCTCCAGCCGTTCCACCGCCGATGCCGATCTGTGGGCGCGGGCCGACCGGCACCTCGTGCGCTATGGCCATTTCTTTCAGCCGGCGATCATCGCGCGGGCGTCGGGCGCCTTCATGGTGACGACCGACGGTCGCCGCCTCCTCGACTTCGCCTCCGGGCAGATGAGCGCCATTCTGGGCCACAGCCATCCCGAGATCACGGCCGTCATCCGCGAGCAGGCCGCCGAGCTCGTACATCTCTACAGCCAGCTTCTGTCGCGGCCCGTGATCGAGCTCGCCGAGAAGCTTGCCGAGATCGCACCGGGCAATCTGAGCCGCGTCCTGCTGCTTTCAACCGGCGGGGAATCGAACGAGGCCGCTCTGCGGATGGCCCGCACGGCGACCGGCGGCTTCGAGGTGCTCGCGCTGTCCCGCTCCTGGCACGGCGTCACGGCAGGCGCCGCTTCGGCCACCTATAACAGCAGCCGGCACGGCCACGGCCCGGCGCTGCCGGGCTCGTTCGTGCTCTCGGCACCTGCTCCCTACCGCCCTCGCTTCCTGAAGGGCGAGACCTATGATTGGCTGGGCGAACTCGACTACGGTTTTGAGCTCTACGACAAACAATCCTCAGGCAACCCGGCGGCGCTGATCATTGAGCCGATTCTGTCCTCAGGTGGCGTCATCGTACCGCCGGAGGGCTATCTCAAAGCGGCCGCCGAGCGGGCCCGGGCGCGCGGGATGCTGGTGATCGTCGACGAGGCGCAGACCGGGCGCGGCCGCACGGGGCGGCTCTTCGACTGCGAGCACGATGACCTCGTGCCGGACTTCATCACGCTGTCGAAGACGCTCGGCGCCGGCCTGCCGCTCTCGGCCGTCATCACCTCGCCCGAGATCGAACAGCGCTGCTTTGAGCGGAGGTTTCACTTCTATACGACCCATGCCTCCGACCCGCTGCCGGCCGCGGTCGGCCTCAAAGTGATCGAGATCATCCTGCGAGACCGTCTCGCGGAGCGCGCCAGGGTAGCGGGCGAGCGGCTGCGGCGCGGCTTCGAGACGATGAAACAGCGCTACGACGTGATTGGCGACGTGCGCGGCCGCGGCCTGTTGCTCGGCGTCGAACTGGTCCGGGACCGGCGGGACAGGAGCCCGGCGCCGGAGCTCGCGCAAAAGGTCATGAACCGCTGTCTCGAGCTTGGCCTCTCGACGAGCATCGTGCGCGGCGGCTGGGGCGTCTTCCGGCTGGCGCCGCCGATCATAATCAGCGACGCCGAGATCGACCTCGGGCTGTCCATCTTCGAGGACGCGCTGCGGGATTGCCTGTCGATCTAGCGCCTTCAACCCTCGCGCGATCCTGGCGCGGGCCTCGGGGCGCCGCCCGCCTCCAAACCGCCGCCAGCCTTACGGCAGCAGCACGATCGAGCCCGTCGTCTTACGCGCCTCGAGGTCGCGATGGGCCTGGGCCGCATCCTTCAGCGCGTAGGTGTGATTGACCTCGATCTTGACGATGCCCTTGCTCACGACATCGATCAGGTCATTGGCCGTCTCGAGAAGGTCGGCGCGGCTCGCTGTATAGGTGGCGAGTGTGGGCCGCGTCATGTAGAGCGAGCCCTTCGCCGCCAGGATGCCGGCGTTGAAGTTCTCGATCGGACCCGAGGCGTTGCCGAAGGTCACGAAAAGCCCCAGGGGCTTCAGGCAGTCGAGCGACTTCGGGAAGGTGTCCTTGCCGATCGAATCGTAGACGACGTCGCAGAGCTTGCCGCCGGTGATCTCCTTCACGCGCGCGACGAAATCCTCCTTCGTGTAGTCGATGCAGTAGGCGGCGCCGTGCTCGAGAGCGAGCTTGCACTTCGCCGGCCCGCCGGCGGTGCCGATCAGCGTGCCGCCGAGATGCTTCACCCACTGACAGGCGATGAGGCCAACGCCGCCGGCCGCCGCGTGCCAGAGCAGCGTCGTGCCGGGTCCCACCTTGTAGGTCTTGCGGATCAGATATCGGACGGTCATGCCCTGCAGCATCATCGCGGCCGCGGTCTTGTAATCGATGCTAGACGGGATCTTGACCACGCGGTCGGCGGCGATGAGCCGCTCGGTCGCATAGCCGCCCGCCGGTCCGGCGTAGGCGACCCGGTCGCCCACTTTGAGATCGCTGACGCCGGGGCCGACGGCGATCACCTCCCCCGCGCCTTCCATGCCGGGGATGAAAGGATGCGACGGCTGCGGGTAAAGACCGGTGCGCAGGTAGACGTCGATATAGTTCACGCCGATTGCGTGCTGCTTCATCTTGATCTGGCCCTGGCCCGGCTCGCCGACCTCGATCGTCTCGAACTGGAGGACCTCGGGACCACCGACCTTGTGTACGCGAATTGCTTGAGCCAGTTGGTTAATCTCCTTGCTGCCGACTCAGTTGGCTCCGGGCGCGCACCGGGGAGCTGTTCTCCGCTCCGGTCCGCGACCGATCCCAGGCCTGCCGCGGACGAGGCAGGTCGAATCGCCAAGGGGCGTCGTCCCGGCCAGGCGTTCATGCTTCGGGCGGAAGGCAGACGATCCGGGTTGCCACAGGACCGCCACCTGTTGCTTCTATGGCCTCAATCCGGCGATAACAAGAGGCCCACGGCCAGGCGTGGCGAGACATGGACGCAGGACGGATCGACACGAGACGAAAATGCGCGTGGGCCATGCTGACTTGCGCCGTCATCGCCGCCGGCTGCTCTGCAGGCCAACCCGGACTTACGTTGGCGCCGGCCGCGGGGCACGCCTGCGTCGACGACAGTCAGCAATGCATCGAGCAGCGGCAGGCCATGCTCAAAGGAATGATCGCCGATCGCGAGCGCAAGTGGGTGCGCGAGCCCGCGACGCCGCAGGCGTATGCCTCCGGCGTCAGGCTTTTTGCCTTCAAGGGGCGCAAGAAAGACCTCTCGTGCGAAGAACTGGCGATCGGCCGGCGGGAGGCCGACGCGGCTCAAGCCGTTCTCAAAGGGGCAGGGGCCGCCTCCCTCACTCCGGCGCAGATCTCGCGGAGCACGATGCTGGCCGCCGAGGTCTCGCGCGAAATCGCGCGCGAAATGAAGCGCCGGTGCCGCAGCTGACGGCCGACTTCAGTCCTTCAAGCACACAACAGCGCGCGCCATTGGCGCGCCCTCGCCGCCGACACCCCCGCCCACCGAAACAAGTAATCATGATCAGCACCCAGCCCTCGTCCCCGTCGAACCAGGAGGGCGCTGTCCCCGGACCGCGGGCCCGCAGCAGTCCGGCCGTTCGACCGCAAACATCAAACCCGATCGTTCGGCGGCCTGATACCGATTGACAAGACCACCGGCCTTGGCGCTGTTGGCGGCGCTCAACCCAGGACAGAAGCAAGACATGACGCTCGAAGGCATCGCGGACCAGATCGTGGAGTTCGTCCGCGTTCACAAGAACTGGGCGGCGCCCATCGTACTGATGCTGGCATTCGGCGAATCGCTCGCCTTTGTCTCCCTCGTGCTGCCGTTCTGGGGGATGCTGATCGCCATCGGAACGCTGATCGGAGCGACGGGGAGCGTCGACTTCTGGCTGATCCTGATCGCGGCCGCCGTCGGCGCCGCGCTCGGAGATTGGGTGAGTTACTGGCTGGGCTACCACTATCACGATCAGATCGCGAGGATGTGGCCCATCAGAAACCATCCGGACCTGATGCCGAAGGGTGAAGCGTTCTTCAAACGCTGGGGGGTATGGGCAATCGTGCTCGGCCGCTTTTCCGGTCCGCTGCGAGCGTCGGTGCCGATCATTGCCGGCGCCGTGCGAATGCCGCAGATGATGTTCCAGGTTGCAAACTGGATCTCGGCATTCCTTTGGGCGTTCGTGCTGCTCGTGATTGGCGACAGCCTCGGCAAGGCGTGGATCTTCGCCCGCTGCCAGTTCGGTTCGTGCTGATCGGGTCGTGACGGCAGCACGGGAGAGCGCAGGATGTCCGCCGCGGGCTTCAAGGACCGGATTATCACGCTTACGCAGGACCACATCGGGTTTGCCGAGCCGATCGTCTTCGCGATGGGCTTTGCCGAGGGCGTGCCAGTGCTCTCGCTCCTTGTGCCGTCGACACCGATGTTTCTCGGCATCGGCACGCTTCACGCCGCTGCCGGCGGTCAGTTCTGGTCGCTCTGCCTCGCGGCCGCCGTCGGCGCCTGGGCGAGCGACATCGCGGTCTATCTGATCGCGCGGCGCTACAAGCTCGGCGTGCTCAAGTGGCGCATCTTCAAGCGCAATCCACACTGGTGGCCGCAGGGCCACGCCCTCTTCCAGCGCTGGGGCGTCCTCGCCGTCGTCGCGGGCAAGTTTCTCGGCGTGCTGCGTCCCTTCATTCCCGCAGCGGCCGGCGTCGCCGGAATGCCGCTCTGGCAGTTCCTGCCGGCAAGTCTCATTGCGTCGATTGCCTGGGCCGGTCTGTTTCTCGGGGCCGGGCACGGCGCCATGTGGCTCATGGACTGAGCGGTCCCGACCGCTGAGCCAGTCTTGCCGCAGCTCGCGCTTGCCCTCCCGGAGGGCACGGC
>CAYWBX010000265.1:0-5440 GCA_964456015.1 uncultured Hyphomicrobiaceae bacterium
CCGCCGGGGAAGCCCACGGCAGTCGAGAGCAGGGCCAGTCCGTCCCCGACGGCGGGCGCATGTACTGACGCCCCGGCGCACGCCGGTCCGCCCTCCTGGCATCGGCCCCAGAGCGACTTCCAACATTTGGACCGAGGCTGGCGAGAGCCGCAGAACTCCGGCGCCGATCCTCACTTTCCGGCAACGGCAGCGAATCAGAACAACTTTTGAGCCGCCGCCACCGCCACCCGCAGCAGGCTCCACAGCGTCGGCTCGCCTCAGCCGATCGTGAAGACGACGCGCCCGCGGACCTTGCCGGCCAGAATGTCCTCGGCCAGCGCCGGTGCGTCCGCAATCGACCGCATCACGGTCATCTGTTCGAGCAAACGCGTGTCGAGATCGCGCGCAAGCCGGCTCCAGGCCTCGAGCCGGCGCACCTTTGGCGCCATCACGCTGTCAATGCCGGCAAGCGTGACGCCGCGCAGAATGAACGGTGCCACTGAGCCCGGCAGCTCCATCCCCTGCGCAAGTCCACACGCGGCCGCGACTCCTCCATACTTCAACATGGAGAGCGCATTGGCCAGGGTGTGGCTGCCGACACTATCAATCGCCGCCGCGTATATCTCCCGATTGAGCGGGCGCGCAGGGCCTGAAAGCTCCGCCCGATTGATGATCTCCTTCGCGCCGAGCGCCTTGAGATATCCGGCTTCGTCCGGTCGGCCGGTTGAGGCAACGACTTCGAACCCGAGCTTTGCCAACAGCGCGATGGCGACGCTACCGACGCCACCCGCCGCGCCGGTCACCAGCACCGGCCCCGTCCCGGGCACTAGACCCAGCCGCTCGAGCCCCAGCACGGCCAGCATGGCCGTGTAACCCGCTGTGCCGATCGCCATCGCCTGCGCCGGGGAGAACGCCGCAGGCAACGGCACGAGCCAGTCGCCCTTCACCCGCGCCAACTGCGCGTAGCCCCCAAAATGCGTCTCGCCGAGCCCCCAGCCGTTGAGCACGACGGCATCGCCCGGCTTGAAGTCTGGATGCGTTGACTCGCGCACGATGCCGGCAAAATCGATGCCGGGGATCATCGGCCAGCGCCGCACCACCGGCGCCTTGCCCGTCAGCGCCAGACCGTCCTTATAGTTCAGCGTCGAATGGCTGATGCGCACCGTCACATCACCATCCATCAGCTCTGATTCGTCGAGATCAGCCCAACGGAGGGCCTGCCCACCCCCGTCCTTGCTCAGGATGAACGCCTTGAACTGCCCCATGCTGCTCCTCCGTCAATCGCCGCCAGTGGGAAACTTTCTCAATCCGCGCCCGGCGACCGTCCCAAGCCCGCCGTCGCTCCCTGCCGACTGCTGCCCCTGATGGGCCACTCGGTACAAGAATGCCAGCAGAAATCCGGCTCATACAGTCTCCTGACCATCCGTTCGCCTCGGTCGTCGTGCTGTATTCAGGCGATAGCTCGCGCCATGCGCACCAAATATTATTCAGAGATGGGCTCACAATACCAAATTGAAACAGCTAAAAAGTAGTTAAACCCTAGTGGGACCGAAGTTTCATTACAATCTTATCAGCCAAACGCCACAGGAATTCGGCGCGTTGCACTTTCACATCAATCCATATTGCCAACAAGACACACCGCATTGCGCCGGTTTTCTTCCCTCGCTTAAAAATACTTTGCGCTGCAGCATCGTTTTTTCTTGATTCCGGAGCGGCTCAAAGATTAATGTTCGTTCATCAGCGCGTGCGCCGCATGCGCCCCGACCGTCCGCCGGAGCAATCCGGCAAGGAGGTATCGATGGAACTGAAGATGAGACTGAACGTGCTTGCCGCGATCATGTCGTTCACCTTCCTCGCCGCCGTCGTCCTTGGGATGATCTGAACGGCGCAGTCCCCGATAACCTGAGTCTGGCGCGATCACGATCGCCAGCCGCGAGACAACCGAAGGCGCAGGAATAGCCTCCTGCGCCTTCTTCCTTGCCCGATCCGAAACGGATCCTGCTAGCGTTTGACGTAATAGCCGATGAGCGCGCCGGCAAACGGGTAGAGAACAAGGTTCGTGCGCAAGGCTGGGACGATGCCGCTGACCGTTTGCGTAACGGCCGGCACCAGCGTCAGCCCGGCCAGAATCAAAGCCAGCGCCAATGACAGGAGCAGCGTGCCGCCAGAAGGCGTGCGCACGCCCTTGAGCACGAGTGAGCCGCTGTAGCCGACGACCATGATGATCAGAGCGTAGACCACCGCGTAGACGAAGATGTCGTACGGCCGGGCCAGCGCGGGAACATTGCGGATGATCGGGACCGCGATCCAGTCGGCAATGTACCAGCCGGCTGCGACTTGCAGGAGCAGAAGAACGAGACGCGGCAGCATGTCTGGTCACCTCCGGCGGACGGTCGCGGGCCCCGTCGGGAGCCACCTCGTCAGGGAAAATGCTAGCAGGACATGCCGAGCGGCGCGAGAGCCCGACGGTCCCGGGCCGACGGAATTTGCGCTCGTGCCACACCCACGATTTCCAAGCTCGCTGCTATAGTGCGCAAAACTACGAAAATGCGCGGAGCACCGATGAGCCTCGCCCCCTATCCGAAGTCAGGCATCGCCGCCGTCGATCGCTATCTCGAGGACGGCTACGAGCAGGTGGTGGGCATGTCGTCGCGGCTGGCCGCCGCGATCACCTGCGGCCTGCTACGCATCCAGACGGAGCTTGGCGTCGCGGGTCCCGTGGCCGAGATCGGCACATTCGAGGGCCGCTTCTTCATTGCCTTGGCACACGCGCTCGCACCTGGCGAGCAGGCCCTCGGCATCGACCTCTTTGACTGGCCGAACCCTGAAGTGATCGATCGGTTTCACGCCAATTGCGCGCACCACGGCGTCCCGGCGGAGCGTCGCGTAACGTGGAAAGCCGACAGCCGCCGGCTCTCGGACAGCGAGGTGCTGGCCCGGCTCGGCGGCAGGCGCCCCCGCCTCTTTCACATCGACGGTGAACACTCGCGCGAGGCGCTGACCCGCGACCTAAAGCTCGCCACCGCCGTCATTGCGCCGGCTGGCCTCATCGTCCTCGACGACATGCTGCATCCCGGCTACCCGACGCTCATGGTCGCGGTGCAGGCGTATCTCGACTCGCACCCCGACATGTGCGTGCTGTGCATCATTGACCGCGAGACGATCGTCGCGGCGACCAAGTTCGTACTGTGCCGCCGGGAGTGGTTCAAACGCTACGAGGAGCGCCTTCTCGTCGACTTCAAGGACAACATCTGGCCGCTCGGCGCCGACTTCGAGCCGCACTGGTGTCTCGTCCTCTCACGCGACACCCGCCTCGCCAGCATCATCTGAGCGGCCTTCGAGCCAGGAAGAGACTTCATGCCAGCCAACACTCGCAAGCCCGTTGCAACCGGCGGCTGCCAGTGCGGAGCCGTCCGCTTCGCGCTCTATGCCACACCCGAGCGCCACGCGATCTGCTGGTGCCGCATGTGCCAGAAAGCGCATGGCGCCTATATGTCCGCCCATACCGGCGTCCGTCAGCAGGACCTTGCCTGGACCCGCGGCACGCCCGGAACCTTCCGGTCGTCGGACGCCGTCGAGCGCGACTTCTGTCGAGACTGTGGAACCCCCTTGACCTACCGGAACCTCAGCGTTGACAGGATCTCCGTCTCGATCCCGGCGCTCGATGCGCCTTATGCCTATGTTCCCGAAAAGCAGTACGGAACCGAAAACCGTCCCGACTTCTGGGACCGCCTTGCGCAGCTCGAACGCGTGCCGACGGAGGCGTGGCAGAAGCCGGAGGATCGGGCGCGCTTTGCCTCCCGCCAGCATCCGGACCACGAAACGGATCACTGGCCGCCACGGCGCGGCTGAACCGCGTCACGCCGAGGCTTCGTCTGCCTAAGACCGGTCGCGCCCCGCCGATCCCGCAGATGCAGCCGCCCGGTCCGTTACCCCTTCATCTTCGGGTCGAGCCAGTCGCGCAGGCTGTCGCCCAGAAGATTGAACGCGAACACGGCAAGCGTGATGGCAAGCCCCGGGAACAGGATCATCCAGGGCGCCGCCTTGTAGAAGTCCGCCGAGGTCCCCGAGAGCATCAGCCCCCAGGCCGGCGTCGGCTCGGTGACGCCGAGGCCCAGGAACGACAGGGACGCCTCGAGCAGGATCGCCTGGGCGATGAAGGCGGTCGTCATGATGAGATAGGGCGCGACGATATTCGGCAGGATATGCCGCACGACGATGCGCGCATGGCTGTAGCCGGCGGCGCGCGCGGCGTCGATGTAGGGCATCTGCGCAATCGAGAGCGTCGACGACCGAGCGATCCGCGCCATCTTCGGCACCATCGGAATGGCGATCGCCGTGATGAGATTCACGTCGATGCCAAGCAGCATCTTTTTGCCGAGAACGGCGACGACCACCATCGCCAGCACGATGATGGGAAACGACAGCATGATGTCGACGATCCGCTGGATGATCGTATCGATCATACCGCCGAAATAGCCGGAGGTGGCCCCGATGAGCGCCCCGGCCGAACAGCCGGCAAGCGCCGAGATGATGCCGACGGAAAGCGCCGTGCGCGCGCCATAGACAAGCCGCGAGAAGACATCCCGGCCATACTGGTCGGTGCCGAAGAGATGCTCGAGCGATGGCCCGGAGAGCATGGCGGCGAAATCGACCGCTTCCGGATCAAAGGGTGCGATCCACGGCGCCCCGATGGCGAACGCGAAATAGAGCAGCACGATGAGGAACCCGACGAAGCCGAGCGGCTGCGCCTTGATGAACGCCAAGATGGGATTGGGGCGCTGGGGAATGGCGTCGGCGCCAATGACGGGGCCGGCAGCGGGTGCGGTGGTCGCCATGGCAGGTCTCCTTCACTGCAGCCGAATGCGCGGATCGAGGTAGGCGTAGAGGATGTCGACGACAAGGTTCACGATGACGAAGATCGTCGCAATGAGCAGCACGAGCCCTTGAATGAGCGTGAAATCGCCACGCGTGGTGGCGTCGACGAAGAGCTTGCCGATGCCGTTGAGGTTGAACACCTGCTCGGTGACCACGAGGCCGCCGATCAGAAACGCGAACTCGAGGCCAACGACGGTGACGACAGGAAGCAGCGCGTTGCGCACCGCATGACGCCGGACGACCAGCCGCTCGAACACCCCCTTGGCGCGAGCGGTACGGACGTAATCTTCCCGCATTACCTCAAGCAGCGCCGAGCGCATCATGCGGGCGACCACCGCCGCGTACCGATAGCCGACCGACAGCGCCGGCCAGATCAGCGCCGTCAGGTTCGCCACCGGGTCCTCGAAGATCGAGACGTAGCCGATCTTCGGCAGCCAGTTGAACACCGCAAGCAGCATCAGGATGATGAGCATGCCGAGCCAGAAGCCCGGAATTGCCAGCCCCGACACGGCAAGCACGCGCACCGTATTGTCGATCCATGACTCGCGATGGAGACCCGACAGGATCCCGAGCGGCTGCGCGC
>CAYWBX010000266.1:0-5433 GCA_964456015.1 uncultured Hyphomicrobiaceae bacterium
GCACCTGGATGTTCTCCTTGGCCGCCTGATAGAACGCCTCGTTCGCCGAGACGCGGGCCGCCGCCGCAGCCACGGCCAGCTCCGGCGCGTTCTTCGAGAGCGCCCAGGCGCCATAGTAGGCATTGGAACGGGCGAGTTCGGTGGCGACATAGACATCGGCCAGCTTGTGTTTGATCGCCTGGAACGAGCCGATTGGCCGGCCGAAAGCATACCGCTCGAGGGCATAGTCACGCGCCATGTCGAGCGCGCGCTGGGCGCCGCCAATCTGCTCGAAGGCGAAGAGGATCGCGGCGCGGTTTTCGACATCCCGCAATACGGCCTCGCCGTCGCCGCTCAGAATCTCGCAAGGCGCGCCCTCGAATACGAATTGCGCGTGCTTTCGGCTCGGATCGATGGTCTCGGCTGGCTTGCGCGACACCCCATTACCCCTCAGATCGACGAGCGCCAGCACGATCCCTCGGTCGCCTTGCGCCACAACAATCGCGAGGTCTGCGATTTCGCCATCCGGCACCGGCATCTTCTCGCCCGTCAGCTGGCCACCGCGGACGGTCGCGCGCAAACGCCTGAGACTTGCCCGTCCCGGCCCTTCCGCCAGCGCCAGGGTGCCGATCACCTCCCCCGAAGCCAGCTTCGGGAGCCACGCTTCCTTCTGCGCCGGAGAGCCGCCGATCGCAATTGCCTCCGCCGCCAGATAGATCGAGGAGGAGAAAGGCACAGGGGCAAGCGCCGCGCCGAGCTGCTCCGCCAGCACGCAAAGCGCCAGATGGCCGAGCCCGGCACCGCCATACGCTTCGGGGACCGCCGCTCCCGTCCAGCCCATGGCCGCCATGTCCTTCCACAAGGCCACGTCGTATGGCTCGGTCGACTCAAGAACGCGCCGGACCGTGGACGGCGGACATCTCTCGGACAGGAATGCCTGGGCCTCGCTGCGCAGCAGCTTGAGTTCATCGCTGAAATCGAAGTTCATGATCGCGGTCCCTCCGTCGGCGGCTAGTCCAGGCGCTCGGGAGAGGCGTGTCAACGGGCAATCGCCGAGCGGTTGCGAAACCCGTCGGGCAGCCTTTGGTTAGGGGGCGGGACGCACCAGACTTCGACCGAGGGCAGGGCGAAAGATGCCCTGCCGCTCGGCCGGGTCCGACCGCACTTTCGACACGATGCGGATTGATCCAGGCGTGCAAAGGCACCGTTTCTCGACTAGAGTAGGATATCTTGGAACATAACAAGACCAAGAGGCAACGGATTTGCCGGGCTGCGCCGTTCCTGTCCTTGAAGCCGCCGTAGACGACACCCATATCGTTCACCCGTTTGTGAACAATCGTCAGCAGCAGCACACGGCAACGTGGTTTGAGATGATCGGGCGACGGGCGTAGAGCCTTCCCAGACCCGCGCCGGACTGGTCCGGCGCCCCATCAAAGGCTCGAGGGAGCAGCAACGGTTCTCGTGAGAGGCCGTACTGTGAAGCACGCATGACGACCAAGGCTCTTCCAACGATCAGCGCCGACTCGGGCGGACTTGCCCGCTATCTGGACGAGATCCGCCGGTTCCCGATGCTGGAGCCGGCAGAAGAGTACATGCTCGCCAAACGCTGGCAGGAGCATCAGGACAGCGAAGCCGCACAGAAGCTGGTTACATCGCACCTGCGACTCGTGGCCCGGATCGCCATGGGCTATCGCGGCTATGGCCTGCCGATCGGAGAGGTCATTTCGGAGGGCAACGTCGGGCTGATGATGGCGGTGAAGCGCTTCGAGCCGGACAAGGGCTTCCGCCTCGCCACCTATGCCATGTGGTGGATTCGCGCCTCGATCCAGGAGTACATCCTGCGCTCGTGGAGCCTCGTCAAAATGGGCACGACGGCCGCCCAGAAGAAGCTCTTCTTCAACCTCCGCCGCGTCAAGGGACAAATCCAGGCGCTCGAAGAGGGGGATTTGAAGCCCGAGCACGTCAAGCAGATCGCGGCCAAGCTCGGCGTGACCGAGGAGGACGTGATCTCCATGAACCGCCGCCTTTCGGGCGATGCGCCGCTTAACGCGCCGGTGCGCGCCGACGCGGATGCCGGCGGGGAATGGCAGGACTGGCTCGTCGACGAGACGCCGAACCAGGAGGAGCGCCTCGCGGACAGCGAGGAGCTGCAGCTCAGAAAGTCCTACCTCGCCTCAGCCATGGCCACGCTCAACGAGCGCGAGAAGCGGATCTTCGAGGCGCGGCGTCTGCAAGAGGAGCCGGCTACGCTCGAGGAGCTCTCGGCCGAGTTCGGCGTCAGCCGCGAGCGCATCCGTCAAATCGAGGTCCGCGCTTTCGAGAAGGTGCAGAAGGCCGTGCAGAAGTCGGCGAAGGCCGCCGAGGCGCACGCGAACGTCTGACCTCAGAGCCGTCTCGACGATCAGGCCAGACTTGCGCTCATCATCCCTTGACGCCGCCGCGGCTATGCCGCGGCGGCGCTTTGAGTGAACGGCTGCGATCAGAGCTTGCGCAGCGCCACGCTTTCGATTCGATGCGTCGGGCCCTTGTGCAGGATGAGCCGCGCCCGCTGGCGCGTCGGCAGGATGTTCTCCTCGAGGTTCACCCGATTGATCGTGTTCCAGATCTCGAGGGCGCGCTCGCGCGCCGCCTGATCGGTGAGCGACGCGTAGCGATGGAAATAGGCCGCCGGGTCGCGGAACGCCGTGCGCCGCAGCCGCATGAACCGTTCGACGTACCAACCCTCGATAACCCGCGGGTCCGCATCAAGGTAGATCGAGAAATCGAAGAAGTCGGAGACGAACGGGATCGCCTGGCCATCGCGAGGCATCCGTGCCGGCTGCAGGACATTGAGCCCCTCGACGATCAAGATGTCCGGCCGGTCGACGACGATCACCTGGCTCGGAATGATGTCGTAATGGAAGTGGGAGTAGACCGGCGCCTCGACATTGGCCTTGCCGGACTTCACGTCGCCGAGAAAATTCAGAAGGCGCGCCGTATCGAAGCTTTCCGGGAATCCCTTGCGGGTCATCAGACCGCGCAACTCCAGCTCCCGGTTCGGCCACAGGAAGCCGTCCGTGGTGACAAGATCGACTCGCGGGTGATCGGGCCAGCGGGCGAGGAGCGCGCGCAGAACGCGGGCCGTCGTACTCTTGCCGACCGCGACCGAGCCGGCGCATCCGATGATGAACGGCACCTTGCCATCGCGCCGACCGAGGAACCGCGACGACACGGCGTGCAGCTCCTGCGAAGCCTGCACGTATAGATTGAGCAGTCGGGACAGCGGCAGATAGATCTGCTCGACCTCTTCCAGCGACAGCTCCTCGATGATGCCGCTCAACGCCTCGAGGTCGCGCTCAACCAGAGTCATGGGCGTGTCGGCACGAAGCCTCGCCCACTCCTCACGGGTGAACACACGATAGGGGGAGTATTGGACACTGCCGCGCGCCGCTGCCGGCGACTGGCCCGGGTCGAGAATGTCACGCACGCGAATGGTCGCCTTTCCTGCCTTGGCCCCATCTGGGCAATTCGCCGCTCGAAGGCCGGCCACTGGCTTCGCAAACCGACCGCGGACTCCCCAGGCCCCGGATCAGCCTGAGGCCCGCGACGCCTTCTCAGCCAGACCGGATGTTCCCATGCGCGCCTCGAGGAGCGCCAGAACTTCGGTCAGCGCGACGCCGCGACATTCGAGCAGCACAAGCAAATGATAGAGCAAATCCGCCGCTTCCGCCTTCAGCGCCGCCGCATCCTGGTGGACACCGGCGATCACCGTCTCGACTGCCTCCTCGCCGAGCTTCTTGGCGCATCTTTCCGGCCCGGCATCGAGAAGCTGCCGCGTGTAAGATCGGTCGCTCGCCGCCTCGCGGCGCTGCCTTATGGTCTCCGCCAGCCGCACCAGGGTGTCGCCATCCATGGCCATTCCCGTCATCTTCCGCCTTCCTTCGGCAGACCATGAAGCGAATGCCGGCGTCGCGCAATGCTCGCAGGGACGAGAGAGGGCGACACCCCGCCAAAGATTCACGTGGAACACCGTGGATCGCGCCCAGGGCGCGCCAGAGAACCAATCGTCGTCGCCCGACCTCGCATCGGGACCGAACTTCGCCGACCGACCCGCGGCGCCAAGGGCGGCCTGCGGCCTCTATCTTGCTTATGCACCTTCACGAATTGGGTTGCATAGGCCGTCGACTAGGCCGCATATGCACCTTCGCCATGAATGTTTCAACAGCCAAACCCCATGGACATGGTGGTGGATCGCCGATGCGACGGTCCCGGACGATCTTTGCGCTATCGAGCGGAAGAGGCCGCGCGGGCATAGCGGTCGTGCGCATCTCGGGGCCCGCCGCCGGAGCGGTTCTCGACAGCATGGCGGCGCCGCGGCCCCGGCCACGCTATGCCGCCCTGCGCCGGATCCGCCATCCGACCTCGCGTGAACTGCTCGATGAGGGCCTCGTCCTTTGGTTTCCCGCACCCGGCAGCGAGACCGGAGAGGATATCGTCGAGTTGCACCTGCATGGCGGCCCGGCCGTCCTGCGCGCCGTCCTCCAGGCGCTGGCGACCATCGACGGGCTGCGCCTGGCGGAGCCAGGGGAGTTCGCGCGGCGCGCATTCGAGAACGGCAAGCTGGACCTTACCGCTGTCGAGGGCCTGGCGGACCTGATCGAGGCGGAAACCGAGAGCCAGCGCCGGCTGGCTCTCGCACAAGCAGGCGGGCAACTCGCTCGCCTCTACGACGGATGGCGCGGCGAGGCGCTACAGGCGCTGGCCCTCGTCGAGGCGGCCATCGACTTCTCGGACGAGGCAGACGTCTCGGACGCCGCCATCGCGGACGGGCGGCGCATCGCGGATCAGCTCGCTCAGAAGATCGACGCCCACCTGGCGGACAAGAATCGGGGCGAGATCATCCGTGACGGCTTCCGGGTGGTGCTCGCCGGCCCGCCGAACGTCGGCAAGTCCTCTCTCCTCAACGCGCTCGCCCGGCGGGAAGCCGCCATCGTGTCGCCCGAAGCCGGCACCACCCGCGACGTCATCGAGGTTCGGCTCGACATCGGCGGAGCGATGGTGGTGCTCGCGGACACCGCCGGCTTGCGTGAGGCTGAGGGCCCCGTCGAGAAGGAAGGAATCCGGCGCACGCTCGAGCGGGCGCGAGGCGCCGACCTGGTTCTCTGGGTCGTCGATCTGACCTGTCCCAACTGGCAGCCACCGGCCGATCTGCAGAGCAGCGGGGCGCCGGTGCTCATCGTCGCCAACAAGTCGGACCTCGCCGGCACCGCATGTTGTGGCCGTGACCCTTGCGATGCGATCACCGTGTCGGCTGCGACCGGACGCGGCCTCTCCGAGCTTTCCCGGCGGATCGCGACGGAGCTCACGGCGCGCCTGGACGGCGACGACGTCCCTTTGCTCACGCAGGCGAGGCACCGGCAAGCGCTCAAAGATGCGCTCGCCGCGCTCCGCCGTTGCGTCGGCGAGCCGGCGGAG
>CAYWBX010000267.1:0-5429 GCA_964456015.1 uncultured Hyphomicrobiaceae bacterium
GAACCAACGGGGGTTCGGGATGATAGGCCTCGAGCCATTCGAGGATGTAATGGGACTCAAAGACGCTCTCGCCGCCGTCGGTGAGCAGGATGGGGAGCTTCTCGAGCGGATTATAGCGCGGCGTCTGGGTCGACCGGTCCCAGGGTACCTCGGTGACAAGCTCGAACGGGATCGACTTCTCAAGGAGCGCGATGCGCACCTTTCGGGCATAGGGGCTCGGCGTCGCGCTGATAAGTCGATACATGGACGTGACCTCGCAGGCGGCAACAGCACAGCCGTTCCTACACCATCGGGTAACGCGCTGCCCAGCGCCGACATGCTGCCCGATCCGCCATCGCTGCGAAGCGACGAGTTTGCCGCAGGCCGAGCGCGGGCCCGCCTGCGCATTTGCGTTCGCGCGCAGAAACCACATATGAAGGCAGCGCTCCGCGCGCTGCCGGCGCGGAGGGAGCAGGAGCGATGGCCGAGAACAAAGACAATCGAAAGGTCGTGGCCGAGAACCGGCGGGCTCGCTTCGAGTACCGCCTCGAGGACACCTGGGAGGCCGGCATCCAGCTCACCGGCACCGAGGTGAAATCGCTGCGCGCCGGCCAGGCGAACATCGCCGAAAGCTATGCTGCAGCCGAACGCGGCGGCATCTTCCTGATCAACGCCAACATCCCCGAATATCGCCAGGCCGGCAGCTTCTTCCAGCACGAGCCGCGCCGACCGCGCAGGCTGCTGCTCAAGCAGAAGGAAATCAACAAGCTCAAGGCCGCCGTGGAGCGGGAAGGCATGACGATCGTGCCGCTCGAGCTCTATTTCAATGCGCGCGGGCTTGCCAAACTGCGCATTGCGCTGGCGCAAGGCAAGAAGCTCGCCGACAAGCGCGAGGACATCAAGAAGCGCGACTGGCAGCGCCAGCGGGCGCGCCTGCTGCGCGAGCGCGGCTGACGCGAACCGGCTCGTGCCTGGGCTTGGTAGGGAGGGAAAATCACCGGCGCGAGGCTCGCGGCCGCAAGGTCGCTTTCGCGTCGGGGCGCGCACACCGCATGGCCCGCTTATCCCCGCCTGCGGGGCTTGCGGCATACTGGCGCGCAACCTGCTCCGCCGGGAGGTCGCCATCGCGAGGCGTTCGATTGGCGAGGGCAGGGCGCGGCATCCGGTCCCTGGCGATGGGCACGCCCCTACGTAAACCGGGCGCAATGGCACTGGGCCGGGGGGCAGGTCCCCGGTGGAGAGGTCCCGACGAGCCGGTGCGGAAGCGCGAAAATGCCGCGGAGGCCGCCGGAAGGCTGCCAGCAATTTAGTATTGAGAGGCGGCCTTCCGGCGTCCTCTGCCTCCCGATCTCACGCTCGCGCCGGCACTGGCCGGCGCTCCCTCACCGC
Source organism: uncultured Hyphomicrobiaceae bacterium (assembly GCA_964456015.1). Taxonomy (GTDB): domain Bacteria; phylum Pseudomonadota; class Alphaproteobacteria; order Rhizobiales; family Hyphomicrobiaceae. The sequence goes on from CAYWBX010000267.1 coordinate 1,369, forward strand.
GCCTGCGCGCTGGCGGCGGAAAGCCCGGATGCGAGCCGCGTGAGCGTGCCGCTTGAAGCTCGTCTGCGCCGCCGCCCGTCTCTTTTCCCCGAGCCCTCGCTCCGGGCATGATGCACTGCGCCCGCAGGCCGAAGGTCGGCTCCCAAGGGCAATCGCAAACAGGACGCGCATGACCCTCTCCGCAAAAGAGCTCAAGGCCATCGAGGCGGCGGCCGTCAGAGGCTGGCCGGCGCTCGCGACGCATCCCGTCCACGGCTGGCTCGCACGCTGGTCATCCGGCGGCTCCGTGCGCGCCAACTCGGTCGCGACCGTCGCATTCGATGCCGACGCGAGCCTCGAGACGGCGGTGTCCGAGGTCGCTGCGTTCTACAGGACGCGGAACAGCGTGCCGCGGATCAACGTCACAGGCACGTCCGAGCCCGGCGGTCTCGATGCCGCGCTCGCCGCACGCGGCTGGCAGCGCGAGGGCGATCACGTGACGATGGCGAAGCGCGTCGGCGCGCAAGCGCCGGCGACGGCCACGGTGCGCGACGGGATCGAGCGGCATCGCGACCCGACCGAGGAGTGGTTCGGGGTGTATCTGCAGGGCCTCACCCCCGACCGGCGCGGCGTCGCCGCCAGGCTGGTCGCCGGCGTGCCGAGACCGAGATGCTTCTATTCATGCCGGCGCGACGGCTTGGTCGTGGCAAGCGGGCTCACGGTCATCGACGGCGAGCTCGCGTCCGTGCAGTGCATGGCGACGCTTCCCGCGGCACGGCGCACCGGCGCCGCGACGGCCGTGCTCGAGGCGCTGGAAGCCGACGCCGTGGCAGCGGGCGTCCGGCTCATCTACCTGCAAACCGACGCCGCGAACGCGGCTGCGATCGGCCTTTACGAGAAGCGCGGATTTCTGATCGCCGACCGCTACCACAGCCGCGTGCTCAGACCTGCGACAGGCCCGGCCACGTGATCGTTTCGAGCCGGCATCGGCAAGGGAAGAAGGCGCCTGCGCGCTGCGGGTCAGCGGCGCTCGACGACGAGAACGACATCCCGGCACGCCACGACCGTGACGCTCTCGCCTGCGTCCGCGTCCGGTCCTTCGGCCAGCCAGAGCGTCTGGTCGATGCGGATCTTGCCCCGGCCGAAGCGGATCTCCTCAACCACGATACCGGCTCTGCCGACAAGCTCGTGTGCCGGCCGGTTGAGGTTCGGTTCGTCGGAGATCGAAAGGGCCGGGACCGCCCAGACGACGTCGATCAGGATGTCGAGAACGATGGCCGCCACGCCCGAAGCGACGATCATCCAGCCGAGTTCGTCGCCGGTCGCGATGAGGTAGCCGCCCGAGAGGAGAAGAACCACTCCGAAATAAGGGAGCACGACGCTTATGGACGCAATGACGATGACCAGCGCCGAGGGCTCCGTTCGCGGCGGAGGCCTTGCAGGAGACGTCATTGGTCACATCGCCTGTAAGCTCAGGTCATTCGCGCTCGACCATCAGCACCGATCCCGCGCTCCCCTTGATGCGCACGCGCGTGCCGGCGGGCGCTTCCGGCCCCTCGGCGATCCACAGCGTATCGCCGACCCGCACCTTGCCGCGACCGCCACGGATCGCTTCCTCGACCACCACGACCCGGCCATGAAACTCGCCGCCCGGCTGGTTGAGCGTGGGAAGATCGGTCTTCGCGCCGGTGGCCAGAGCATAGCGCCTGACCATGAACATGGCGATGACCGAGAACACTGCGAAGGATGCGACCTGCAGCTGCCAATCGACGCCGGTCGCAAAGCCAAACGCTGCGGTCGCCAGGGCGGCGACCCCGAACCAGAGCAGGTGGATGCCCGGCACCACCGTCTCGAGCGCAAACAGGCTCACGGCGATGATGAGCCAGACCGCCGGTCCGAGCGCCAGGATTGCATTCCAAACCGCCATCGATTGAACTCCCCGTTCCCGGACCCGCGGCACGACGGGCGATGCCGTGCCCGCGGACCCAAGCCGTCCCGCCCCCGTTCACATCGACGGCACGCTGCCGCCATTGGGCCGCGCCGAGCCGCCGGCCGACCGCTTTCCGAACGCCTCGCTGGCGATCTCGGCCAGTCCTCCGAGCGAGCCGATCACGGCCGAGGCCTCGAGCGGCATCATGATAATCTTCTGGTTCGGCGACTTGGCAATGGCCTCGAGCGCCTTCATGTAGTTGTTGGCGACGAAGTAGTTGATCGCCTGCACGTTGCCGGTGGCGATGGCCTCCGACACCATGCGCGTCGCCGCGGCCTCCGCCTGCGCCGCACGCTCGCGCGCCTCGGCATCGCGGAAGGCGGCCTCCTTGCGGCCTTCGGCCTCCAGCACGGCAGCTTGCTTCTCGCCCTCCGCCTGCAGGATCGCCGCCTGGCGGTGTCCTTCCGCCTCCAGGATCTGCGCGCGCTTGTCTCGCTCCGCCTTCATCTGACGCGCCATGCTGTCGACGAGGTCGCGGGGCGGTGCGATGTCCTTGATCTCGATGCGTGTCACCTTGACGCCCCAGGCTTCGGTGGCCGCGTCCACCACCTGCAGCAGCTTGACGTTGATCTGATCGCGGTTGGAGAGGAGCTCGTCGAGGTCCATCGAGCCCATGACCGTGCGGATGTTGGTCATCGTCAGGTTGAGGATGGCGAGCTCCAGGTCGTTCACCTCGTAGGCGGCCTTGGCGGCGGCCAGCACCTGGAAGAAGACGACGCCGTCGACGCTGACCATGGCGTTGTCCTTGGTGATCACCTCCTGGGTCGGCACGTCCAGCACCTGCTCCATCATGTTCATCTTGGCGCCGATGCGGTCGATGAACGGGACAAGAAAATTGAGCCCCGGCCCCAGCGTGCGGGTGTACTTGCCGAAGTTCTCGACCGTCCATTCGTAGCCCTGCGGCACGAACTTGATGGACATGCGCGCAACGATCACGGCGAACGCCAGCAGCACGAGGCTGGTGATGCCGAAGGTTCCAATCGATCCGACGAGGTTCATGGGGCCCTGCCTATGTCAAAAAGTCGCACTTTGAATCTGGGATGCCATCAGGCGATTTCTAGTAAGCCCCGCTCAATTTATGGTAAATAATTGATTTTAAAGTGATTAATTTTGAACTTCGGTCACGGCCGCCGCGTGAAGCGGTTGTAGCTCGCCAGCGCCTCGGCCAGGTCGGCGTCGCGGGCCGAAAGCTCCGCGAGCACTTCTCGCGACGCCGTGCGCAAAGCCTCGATGACGGGACCGGTGAAGGGACGGACGCTCAGTCCGGCCGTGGCGCGCAGGCGCGCCTCGACCTCGGTCCGCGCCGCCGGAAACCCCGTCAGCCATTTGTCGATGGTGCGGCGGCAGGCCTCGTCCAGGAGACGGCGCTCCGCGTTCCCGAGCCCAAGCCAAAAGTCGCCGTTGATCACGAGGTCGAAGAGGTAGGCCGGCTGAAACCAATCGCTGCGATGGAAGATCGGCGCAACGGGACTGGCCCCGAGATGGCCCCGCGCCGCCGGCGTGAGGGTGAAGAACACGTCGACCGTGCCGTCGGCCATGGCTGCAACCGTGTTTGCCGCCTCCAACTTGACGACCTCGGCACCAAGCCTGCGCAGAACCTGATCGGCAAAGGTGTTGAGACTGCGAACCTTGAGTTGCCTCAGATCGCCCGGCGCCCTGATCTCGCGCCGGAAAAAGCCACCCATCCCTGCCCCGATGCCGCACGGCAGAACCCGGACGTTGAAGCCGTCGCGCCAGTAGGCCTGTTCCAGCAGATTGGCACCCTCCGCCCGCATCCAGCGGACGTGACCGGCCATGTCGAGACCGAAGGGCACGGCGCCGGCGAAGACAGCGTATGCGAGCCGGCGATTGCTGCTCTGGATCGGCGAGTGCCAGCCGAGCGGACGTCCAGACTTGGCGACTTCCGCCAGGACCTGACTGGCTTTCGGCGCCTCATCCGCGCCCTCGATCCTCACTTTCAGCTTTCCGCCCGAAAGTTGCTCCAGTTCCGAGGCGAAATCGCGCACCTGCTCGGAAAATCCGCGATGTCCTTCGCCCGCGAACGCGGATCGCGCCGCCGCCACGAGCCCGTAGCTCCCAGGCCGAGAGGCTT
>CAYWBX010000268.1:0-5421 GCA_964456015.1 uncultured Hyphomicrobiaceae bacterium
GCCTACGCCAAGGCCACTCCAGAAGCCGTCAACGTGTGAGCGGGACAGCGCTTACCCTGCTCCCGCTTGATCTCGACCGTGGCATCCCGGCCCTCGCGTGCGGCCTTGCGGATGACGTCGGCGCGATCGCGGGCTGCTTGTAGAGACACGGCCGGGAACGAGCCCAGGCCACGTGATACGCGCTTCCCATTGATGGTGACGCGGACGATCCAGTGCTTCTGCCCGGCCGGATTGATGAACAGACGCAGGCCAGCCCCGTCCTCAAGGACGGCAGGTCCGGTCGCCTTTTTGACCTCCAGGGCCGTCAGCCGGTTGGCGGTCCGAGAACGTTCGAGTCCTTGCATGGGATTGGATCGATGGCTCCCCATAGCCGTATTTTGCGATAGCCCTAAATAGCCCTCTCGGGTGTGTGCTTCCGCGCCACACGACGTTACAGAAGGCGACACATGTACTGGTGACAGAGCCGATTATAATAACAAAATTATGGATTTGAGGCTACATTATGGAACGCGTTGACACCGACAGAAGAGCCACATAGGCTTCTCTTCTGGGCACCATTTGGTTGATCTGCTGTATTTGAGAATTTGAAACTTGGGCGCCACGCCAGTGGCTTGTTGCCGATTCGACTGGCGCTTCGTGCCGTTGAATTGGGAGAGGCACAGATGCGCCGGGAGCACAGCTCGCGATGCCCGGCGAGACAAGGCCCGCGACGGCGCTGCGACAGCATTCACGCCTTGGCCACACAGCCCGTTTCCCCGCGGGGCGGCATTCACAGGATGCGTGCGGAGGCGGCCCCGCGCGCCGGGCGGCCGGCCCGCAGGGCGGCGCGGATCTAGGGATGTGGTGATCGGCCTCCGCTGGGCACATCGCCGACGGATCAAGTACGCTTATCTGGCGCGGGCTGCCAGCCAGTGTCCTGAGCCAATGGACCGGAGCCCTCGACGTGCGTTCGACGGCACGGGCATCGGCCTGGCGCCGCGGCAGGCTCGCGATCAGGGAGGCGCGACTGGGCATGACACGCCGAACCCGAACAGGCTCCGGGCGCTATTCTCACTCGCCAGGGCCGGCCGATGCGGCCGGCGGCGGCTTCATGCCGCCGCGTTCTGCAGAGACCTTGCCGGATGACCATGACTGACGCCCTGACCGATGCACCGGACGCCGTGATTCCGCACCCTGCGCACATTGCCGCGCGCTTCCGGGCTCCGGGACCCAAGCGCATCCTCGCACTCGACGGCGGCGGCGTGCGCGGCATCGTCTCGCTTGCGTTTCTCGCCGAGATCGAAGCCATGCTGCGCGCGCGCTTTCGCAAGCCGGATCTCGTCCTCTCGGATTACTTCGACCTCATCGGCGGCACATCCGTCGGAGCGATGATCGCCACCCTCCTCGCGCTCGGCAAGGACGTCGCTTACGTCCGCGCGCGCTTCGAGGCCTGGGCGCCGCGCATTTTCGAGGCGCGAGGCGACGGCTTTCTCTCGCGCATGTTTCGTGGCCGCGGTCTGCGCGGCATCACATCGCACTTGTTCAATGCCTCGATCCTGCGCGGGCTCGTGCAACAGGAACTGTTCGATACGCGGCTTGGCAGCGGCGACCTCAGAACCGGTCTCGTCATCGTGACGAAACGCATCGATACGGGCAGCGTCTGGCCGGTGGTGAACAATCCCTATCACCCCTATTTCTTTGGGCGGACCGGCATCGGCAATCAGCCGCCACGCAAAGGCAACGGCGAGTACAGGCTTCTTGATCTCATTCGCGCCTCGACTGCGGCGCCGCTCTACTTCTCGCCGAAGAAGATCGGAATTTTCGAAAGCGATCGGGCCGAGGGCGGCGGCCTGGCGGGCACGTTCGTCGACGGGGCCGTCTCGCCGCACAACAATCCGGCGCTGCTGCTCTTCATGATGGCAGGGCTTTCGGGATTCAATTTCGGCGGCGGCGAGCCCGAGCCGCGCGGCAACCGCAAGCCCTGGAAGCTCGGCGCAGACAATCTGCTCCTGATCTCGGTCGGCACCGGAACGCATGATCACAAGGCCTCACGGTCGACCGTGTCCGCCGCTCTCGATGCGGCCTACGCGCTCGAAGGAATGATTTCGGATGGCCAACAACTGGTGCTGACGATGCTGCAATGGATGAGCATGCCCACCCGAAACTGGCATATCGACCGCATGTGCGGCGATCTTTGCCATGATCTTCTTGGCGATGGGGCGGGCCTCACGCAGCCGCTGCTGAGCTTCGAACGCTACGATCTCGTGCTCGAGAATCAGTGGCTCAAGACCGAGGGGCTCATCCGCGAGGAGCTTTCGGACCAGGAGCTTGCCCGCATACGCGACTTCACGAATCCTGGAGCCATCGCATGGCTCGCCGAGGTGGCGGCACGCGCGGCGAAAGCGCAGGTGCGGCCCGAACAATTGCCGCGGTCCTTCGATCAGATTTTCTCTTTTTCGCCGGGCTGATTTGGGTTTGCAGGCGCAGCGAGACGGCACCATGACGAGCGATCCGCCGCGAACGGCACGCACGCCCAGACGTCAGCGGCCGCGGATCGGACCCTACGACCAGCGGCCGAGAATTGCGGAGTACGTCGACACCCTGGCACCAGACGCGCCGCTGCGCGCTGTCGTCCGAGACACGGCTTTCGACGACGCTCTCAAGCTCTACGAAGACGCCGACCAAGACGCCGGCAGGGCGCAGCGGATATTCAAGCGCTCCGCCGGCCTCGCACTCGCGCTCATGACCCTTGCCACGCTGATTTCGAGCCTGATGCTCTTCCCGATCGAGCGGCTGTGGCCGGAGAGCGTGCAGTGGCGGGGCTTCGTCAGCGGCCTGCAGTCGGCCGCGAACACCATTGCCCTCGGCGTCGTCTGGTTTCTCAATCGTAGCGAAGGCGCCATGCGCTGGCTCGACCTGCGCGCGGAGGCCGAGCGGCTGCGCGGCGACTACTTCCGCGCAATTCTTGCCGCCCCTGCACCTGCGGGCGCCGACGCGCGGCAACTGCTGTGCGAGAAGCTCGGCCTGCTGGAACATGCCCATCATGACTATCAACGCGCGTATCTTGTTTCCGCGGTGCGCAAGCATGCCGCCGGAGCGACCAGACGCGCGCGGCCCCGGCGGCTGTCGACCGCGGCGACGGCGGTCGCCATCCTGATCGGGATGGCAGCTCTTGCCGCCACAGTCAGCGGCCCGGACTCGCTGCTGCGGTGGGTGGTGGCGGCCTTGACTGATCCGATTCGCTGGCAGCTCGGGCTCAACACGATGGCCTCGGCGCTCCTCGCCTTTGCCAGCGCCCGCTCGATGATCCATCAGGACGACCGTAACGCCGCGCTCTATCGCGGCACGCTGGCAGAGCTCGATCGGGTGCGTGCCGAACAACGGGAAACGGCGGCGGCTGCCGCGCTGCGCGCCGACGACGCCGGAGTCGCCCGTTACGCGCGCGAGGTGCAGACCGTGCTCGATGCGGACCATCGCGCCTGGCGGCTCGCCCGCGCGGCGGTCGATCCCAACGCGCCGCCGCCGCCGCAGTGGAAAGTGTGGTAGGGTCTCGCCCGGTCACGGGCGTCAGAGAGCGGAGGCATACGGCATGCGTATCGGCTTTTCCGGCCATCGCCCCAACCGGCTGCGTATTCCCGTTGTGCGCCTGCGCGTGCGCCTGCGCGAGGCGCTCGATCACCTTGTGTCCAAGGCCGCGACCGCATCGCCGGACGTCGCCATCTCACCGCTCGCCGAGGGCGCCGACCGGCTGTTCGCGGCGGTCGCGCTGGAAGCGGGCCTCATCCTCGAGGCACTGCTGCCGATGCCGGCGGACGACTACGTTCACACGTTCGAGAGCCCGGCGACCACGCCGGTCTTTCACGAGCTGCTGGCCCGCGCCAGGCGCGTCCGGCAACTCCCAGGGTCGCTCGCGGATACCAGCGCAGCCTATGCGGCGCTCGGCCGGGAACTGATCGCAACGTCGGACGTCCTGGTCGCGGTCTGGGACGGCAAGCCCGCCGCCGGTCGCGGCGGCACGCCGGAGGTCATTGCCCACGCTCTGGCCGGCGGGCGCCCCGTCGTGTGGATCGACGCCACGGTCGACCGGCCTCCGCAGCGCTTGCGGTCGGTAACGCCGGACATCGATGCCGCCCCGATGACGGACTGATCATCGGCGCGGGCCGTGATGGGCCTCGCATGCGTCCGCGCCGACGGGCTCAGGTCAACCGGGCCCGCGCTGAGCGATGCAGGCGTCGCTCACCGGCCGGCGTGCAGCGCGGGGGCGCTCGCTCGGGATTGGAGTCCTACCGCAGACCCAGTTTCAGCAGACCATCGCGTTTCCGATCGGGAACAGCAGGATCTCGAACCACCCGGTGTCACTGAGGAACCTTGCCGGGGGGGATCGTCTTGATCGTTCGCGCAAGCCATTCGTCGAAGTCGAACGGAGCCGGATGACGGACCATCCGCTTCGGGTGATCCAGCCTTGGGCTGAAAACGCTCAGCCGCGGCAGGTCTGGATCGTTCAGGCGAATCTCCGCCATATCCGCAAGGCTGTAAAAGACGGTGCGTGTCGTCAGGCGATGCGCCTGATTTGTGCGAGCCGTAGCGACTTTTTCTGGGAACCGCTGCGCGTATTGGTCGGAGTACCAAAACAAAAGCGGAATGGGCAGATCGTATTCATTTTCGTGCGCATGGCCGAAAAGGTTTCGGTCATCGTCGCGCAGATTGTCGCCGTGGTCGCTGACATACATCAGCGTCTTTATACCCGGTTGCTGATCGAGCAGGGCGACGAGTTCAGACAGCACGTGGTCGGTATAGAGGATCGTGTTGTCGTAGGCGTTGATGAGGTTGGTTCGGGCGAATGTCGCACTGTTGCCGGTCAATAGCCCGGCCCAGGCGGTCAACACCTTCATCTGCCCCCTGCCATCGTCATAGCGGGCAAAGGACGGCGGATAACGGCTGGTGAGATTGAAGTGACTGCCGAGCATGTGCAGCAGGAAGAAACGCTTCTTGTGCCGGTCGCCCTCCCGCGCCAGAATTTCGCGCATGCTGTCGATCAGAATGATGTCGTGCTGGCGCTCGAAGAAGCGCACCACATCGGCCTCTTCCGAATAGTGGCTGATCGCGGCCATGGCGATCTCCCGCTGCTGGGAGGAGAGCCAATAGGTGCGGAACCCAACCTCCTGGAACAGTGAGAGCACGGACTTCTCGCGCGCGGCGCGCTCGCGATCCTCAATATTGCCGCGCGTGAGGATCAGGGGCACCGATTTTTGCGTCTGCGCCGTTTGGGTGACGACATCCTGGAACGCGATGAGATTGGCCGTTTTCGAAAGGCGGGGCGTGGTGTCGCGGCCATAGCCGTAAAGCCCGAAATTGTGACGCCGCGCGCTCTCCCCAACCACCAGAACGTGGATCTCCGATTCCGGAGGGCTCGCCGGGCGTTGAGCCTGGAACTTGAACGAC
>CAYWBX010000269.1:0-5419 GCA_964456015.1 uncultured Hyphomicrobiaceae bacterium
CGGCGGCGATGATGGTGGGCTTCAAGCCCGCGAGCGCCATCGCCTGCGAGCGGTCGATGTGGACGAGCACGACGCCGATCGAGCCGACGAGCCCCGTCGCGGTCGTCCAGATCTCGTTGGCGGCGGATGCGATCGCGTAGCCCGCCGAGCAGGCCATGTCGTTGGCGAAGGCGACGACCGGCTTCTTCTGGCGCACTTCGCGGATCGCCGCCGGCACCTCGAAGCAGCCGGCGGCCTCGCCGCCGGGCGTGTCCAGGTCGAGCAGGAGCCCGCGCACCCGGTCGTCGCCGGCGGCGGTCTTGAGCTGATGGAGGAGGCCCTCGTAGCTGGTGAGCCCCGATTGCGCGCCGACGAAGGCGCCGCGGTTGACGAGCGTGCCGAGGATCGAGACGACGGCGATGCCGTCCTCTGTGACGCGGTAGCCGCCCTTTTCCGAGCGCCGGCCGACGAAGCGGTTCATCTCGGCGAGGTCGAGACCGAGCGCGCCGGCATCGAGCCCGAGCCGCGCGCCAAGGCCGCCCAGGATGACGGCGATCTTGTCGGGCAGGATGAGGAGCGGCCGGTCGGCGATGCGCGCGAGGAGATGGGCGAAGGGCGTCATGCGGCCTCGTCGATGGAGTCATCCGCCGGCGCGGCGGGCGGCGCCAGGAGGTCGGAGGGATGCGGCAGGCCGAGCTTCCGGTAGTAGGCGCGCTCGTAGGCCGACTGATCGGCCATGTCGCGCCAGTTGCGGCCTGAATCAGCCGCGATGTCCTCGAGCGTCTCGACGCCCATCTGCACGCCGAGCTGCTGGCCCTGGCGCTCTTTGAGGGGATCGATCATCGGCTTGCCCCAGGCGATGAAGGTGCCGCGCACGAGGTAGGGTTTGGCGGCCTGGAACGAGGCGACGCCCTTGGGGAGCGGCACGGCGCCGAGCGCCACCGCCTCCTCGAGCCAGGCGCCGAAGAACGGCATGGCGATCTGCGCGACGAGCCGGCGCCGGCGCGTCAGATACGTGCGCCAGACGGCGAGCAGCGCGGCGCGCGCCGAGGAGTAGTTGACCTCGCGGTAGTTCTTGCCGAGCTCGTGCGCCTCGACGCCGAGGCCGGCGGCGAGCTGGCGGATGAAGGCGTTCTCGAAGTCGGCGAAGACCGAGTTCGGGTGCGACGGCCGGATCACCTCGAGCGACTCGTTGGGGAGGAGGTGCGGGATGTCGACGCCCTGGTAGCGGATCTCGCGCTTCTTCGCGTAGTCGGCGGCGGCGAGCGTGTGCGCCGAGACGATGTCGGAGAGCGGGTTGCCGGTGCCCATGCTCTTGGCCTGGGCGCCGATCACGGCCATGGCGCTCGCCCAGTCGAGCTCGGTCTTGATGACGGCGGCGTAGCCCGCCTGCGCGATCGCCGACTGGAGCTCGGTCTCGGTGTACTTGGAGAGCATCTTCATCGGCACGATCGCCGAGGCGAACTCGGAGATGCCGCGCGTCATCTCCGGCCGCTGGTGCTCGAAGGAGTGGAGCACGATCGGCCGGCCCCAGGGTGTTTGCCGCTCGACCCGTTTCCAGGCGAGGCCCTTGAGGCTCGCGACGTCCGACGGGTGCCCCTCGCGGATGTGATAGGCGACGGGCTCGCCGTAGACGTCGCGCTCGATGCCGGCGCGCAGGCGCTCGTCGTCGAAGCGCCCGTTCGGATTCTCGAGCCGGTCGATGTCGATCAGGTTGAGGCAGGTCTGGTAGCCGAGCGCCGACGGCTTCATCTCGATGACGGCGAGGCACTCGCCGTCGACGTAGTCGGTCTGGTCGGCGAGCATGAAGAGCTGCGAGAAGGTGCGCAGCCGGCGCGCGTCGGCCGCGAAGTCGACGCCCTCGGCGTAGGCCTCCCAGAGCCGCGTGACGTGATCCTGCCACTCGGCGGCCGCCTCGATGTCGGAAAGGCCGAGCGTGCGCCAGTCGATGGCGAGCGCGAGCTTGAGGCCCGAGCCCGAGACCGCGTCGCGGTTCATGCGGACCGCGTTCTTGGCGATCGGGTTGTTGCGTACGAGGTCGCGGGCGCGCGCGCGCACCATCCTGGCATCGCGCAGCACCGAGACGTCGGCCGAGGCGAGCGGCGGCCGCCAGAGCGCGATCTCGCCGCCGCCGCCGGTCGCAGCATCGCGATAGCTCGTCTGCTCGGCGAGTGCTTGGACGGCGTTCTCGTAGGCCGCGGAGAAGGGATCGCGCGGCAGGGCGACGAGCGAGCGGGAAGGCATGGAGGTCCTTTGCGTGGGGCCGCGCGGGCGGCGTCCGGCGCGCCGGCCGGCTTGGCGGCGCCGTCAGAGCATGCGGAACGTGGCCGGCGGCCCGCGCTCGGCGTCATGGCCGGCCGAGAGGTCCGGATAGCCGGCCTCGCGGCCGCACGCGCGCCAGAAGGTTCGGTAGAGCGCGAGGAGTTGCGGCAGCTGCCCCGGCGCATAGGAGACCTGGCGCTCGCCGAACGAGATCGAGGTCACCTGCTCGCCGGTGTTGAGCGCGATGATGGCGGCATAGAGCTTCTGAAGCTCGCTCTGGCAGTCGGGGGCGGGCATGGCTGTGCTATCTCTTTGAGCGTTGCGTCTTGTCAGGTGCGCGAAGAGCCGCCGGCTTCGTCTGCGATCCCCGACGACGGCCTGGATGTCGCGGCCGAGATTTGATTGCCGGCCATCCCCTACCGCGACGGCGTCTGGTAGCCAGAGACGCGCACGATGCGGCCGTTCTGGCGCCGCGTGTAGTCCTCGGTCATGCCGTCGCTTTCGACCTCGGCCGCGGCCGTGCGCGCCGAGCCCTGGTTCAAGGTCGTGGTCGTGCCCATCTCGCCCGCGACGCGATTGCCCGCCGCGCGCGCGACGGCGAGCCGCTCGGCCGCGCCGGCGGGCACCGGCGCGATGTCCGGCGTGCCGGACAGCCGGCCGACCGCCGCCACGGCCATGGAGAAGCCGCCGCCGGTCAGGCTGTCGAGCACGCCCGTCGCCGCCCCCTTGAGCCCGTCCTGCTGGAAGCCCTGGAGGCCCTGGTAGGCGGCAAGCCCCACGGTCACGGGCACGAGCGCCTTGCTGAGCGTCGAGGCGGCGGCGCGCGCCGCCGGATTGGCGAGGATCTGCGCCGCCGTGACGCTCGCGTAGGTCGAAAGCCCGACCTCGGCGGCCTTCATGAGGCCCGAGGCGGGGGCCGCGGGGGCCGCGGGCGCTTGGGTTTCGTTCGCGCCGGTGCGCAGCGCCTCCTTCTGCCGGGCGACGCTCAGGAAGGCGGCGGCCGCCGGCGCCTGCCAGGCGTTGCGCGCGCGATTGCCCGCCGCCAGCGCGCCCTCGCCCTCATCGGGGTCGCCGAAGGCGTCGTGAAAAACCCTCTGGGCCTCGGGATTGACGTTGCGCGCGATGAGCTCCGGGACGGAGGGCGCCGTGGGCGCCGTCGCCCTCTCCTCGGCCTTGGCGGCGCCGCCGAAGAGATCGACGGCATGGGCGGCGCCCGCCGCCACCGCGAGCGCGCCGGCGCGGCCGACGAGCCGGCCGCCCGCGCGGCTCACCCGCTCGACCGCCTCGCCGGCCTTCATGAGGCCAAGGCCGGCGCCGGCGAGCAGCCCGCCCTCGCCGAGCCGGGTCAGCGTGTCCTTGGGTTTGCGGTCGGCCATGGGCATCACCTCTGGAAGGCGTCGGCGAGATCGGCGAGCGAGCGCACGGCGACCTCGCCGAGGAGCTGCCGCCGGCGCGCCTCGTAGTCGATCGAGAGCGCATAGCGCGCCGCCATCGCGCCAACGAAGGTGTCGAGCGCCTCGTTGCGCCGGCCCGCCACCGGCACCCATCGGCGCTTCGGCCAGCCGCCGACGAACTCGACCTTGAGCCGCTCGGAGCCGACGAGCTGCTCGAAGTAGTCGGGCTCGAGATGGCGGGGAAAATGCACCCGGTAGTGCGAGCCGGGAATGTCGGGATCGGGCTTGGCCGCGAGCTCCTGGAAGAGCAGCGTCTTGCCATCGTCGACGCCGACGAGATGGAGTTTCGCCCCGAACTTGAAGCGCTCGTCCGACTGGCGGATGATCGGCTTGCCTTCGCCCGCGACGCCGCGCACCGCGTAATAGGGCTTGAAGGCGGCTCTCGCCTCGCGCACGAACTCGAGCACGAGCTGCTGCTGATAGCCGGCGTCGATCGCGACCGCCTCGAGATAGAGCGTGTGCCCGGTCGGATGGCGGAACGTGCGGGTGAGCAGCTGCGCCTCCATCGCGCGCCAGTTCTGCACGACCGAGGTGTCGGCGTAATGGCGCGCGTAGTCGAGCACCCACTTCACGTCTTCGGCACCCCAGCCGAGATATTGCGCCTCCCAGCGGTCGTGCTGCACGTCGACGTGCGCCGTGATGAGCAGCACCCCGTCGGGCACCGTGTAGGAGCCGTCGGCCTGGGGCCCGTAGTCCTCGCGGCGCTGATAGAGCTCTTCGGGCGTCGTCCTCGGTCCCTTGGTCGGATTGTAGGTGCGCCCGAGCTTCAGGTTGATGAAGGTCTGCTCCTCGGCGGGCTTGCCTTCGACCTCTTCCCATTCGGCGGCGAGCTCGGCCATGGTTACCCAGGGCGAATAGATCGCCCAGCAATAGAAGCCGGCGATGCCGTTGAACTGCGCGCGCGGGCGCCAGTGGCCGTGACGGACCGCGAGCTGCACCTGCCGCTGATCCCAGGCCGCGTCGCACTCCGGGCAGTGATAGCGCGCCGTGGCGGGATCGCCGCGCGTCCAGCGCACCTGCTCCCATTCGAGCGCCTGGAAGGCACCGCAGGCGTGGCAGGGCACCTCGAAGTGGCGCTGATCGGAGCGGCGGAACCAGTCCTCGATGTGGCTGAAGCCCTCGAGCGTCGGCGTCGAGGCGAGGATCTTCTTGCGGTTCCAGAAATTCTGCGCGCGCTGAAACCCCTGCTTGATCGGATCGCCGTCGGCGCCGATGTTGGCCTTGTACTTGTCGATCTCGTCGAACATGACGATCCGGCGCGGCCTGGACGCGAGCGAGGCCGGCGAGTTGGCGCCGGCGAAGACGACGTCGCCGCCGGGATAGGCCTTCTCGAGGATCGTGTTGGCCGAGGTGCGCGCCTGCCGGCCGATGCGCTCGGCGAGCGCCGGGGTTGCCTCGCACGTCGGCACGAAGCGCTTCGTTGAGAAGCTCTCGGCGAGCTCGAGCGTCGGCAGCACCAGCATCTGCGGCGCCGGGTCCTGGTCGATGTAGTAGCCGAGCGCGTTGATGAGGACTTCCGTCTTGCCGACCTGGCTCGACATCTTGAGCACGACGATCTCGATGTCGGGGTCGGCGGGCGCGTCCATGGGCTCGCGCAGGTAGGGCGTGCGGTCGGTGCGCCAGCGTCCGGGCTCGGGGCCGGTGCCGCGCGCGATCTGGCGCTTGGCGTCGGCCCACTGCGAAATCGTCTGGCGCGGCGGCAGCTCGAGGCCCATGTGCCAGCC
>CAYWBX010000270.1:0-5413 GCA_964456015.1 uncultured Hyphomicrobiaceae bacterium
ACACGCCGTCGCTGGGCCGCTGCCGGGTCCAGGTCACCGCCGGCGCGTGCACGGTCAGGCGAAACCCGTCTCCCAGCTCCTCGCGGATCTCGCGTGCGAGCACCTCGCTGTGCGGCAACCATTCCTCGCCGACGTCGATGCGCCCGCCGGGCAGCTCCCACCAGCCGGTATCGGCCTCGCGCACGAAGAGCGCCCGCCCGTCGCGGACGATGAAGGCCTTGAGGCTCACTTCATACCGCTGGATGGCACGCGGCATTCCCATCACCGGAAGAGATAGATCGGGCTCGACCAGGCGCGATGCCCGTCCTCCTGCCACACGCGCACGAACAGGCGGGTGTCGCCCGACTCGCGGAGCCTGACGCGGCGGGCGAACGCGAGGCGGGTCTCGGTCATCTGTTCGGGCAGCCGGTAGAGCTTGATCGCGCGGTCGAGCCCGCCGGCCGAGAAGACATGCGGCTCAAGGCCGAGCGCGGCGAGGTCGCGGCTGCCCCGCACATGCTTCGTTTCGAAGGAAATGCGGCCGTTGACGCCCTCCGCCAGCCAGATGTCGATGCCGCCATGGTTGCCGGTGGTGACCGCCTTCCAGGCCAGTCCCGTGGCGTTCTGGCGCTGAATGCCGCGATCGAGGTTCCAGTTGTTGATGACGGCCGTGCGCGCGATACGGTTTCCGTCGACGGCGAGGCCGCCGTCCCAGATCGTCGTGCGGGCCCGGCCGCGGTATTCGGCGCCCTGATAGACGAGCCGCAGCCGCGCGCCGAGGTCGGCTGGGCCGTAAGGGCGAAATGTCTCGAGTATGCAGGTGCCGTCGACGAGCTCGACGCGCTCGATGGGCGCCGACCCGGTGATGTCGACCTCGATGGTTGCCTCGTCGTCGTAAACCTGCGCGATGTCGCCCATCATCAGCCGCCGCGTGGGCTCGCTCGCCGCATTCTCGAAGACGTCCGGATCGCGAAGATAGCGGCGGGCCTCGGAGGATGTCGTGACGGTGACGTCAAGCAGCATCCGGTTTCCCGTCGTCGCGAAGTGATGCCGGCGTCGCATCGCCTCGAAAATGGCGTCGCGGTCGAGACGCGGGGCGAGGAAGCAGGTGAGCCCGCCGTAGCTGCCGAAGAAGGAGGCGCCCGGATAGCAGGCTCCGGGCCTGCCCTTGTGGCCGTCGGAGTTGGCGACGATGCCGACGCGGTAGCCCTTCTCGAAGGCGTCGCTCACGATCCAGTCGAAGGTGCCCCAGGCCGAATGCACTTCGACGGCGGTCTCGAGCCGGCCGTCGTGGGCGAATGTGATGTCGGCATAGCGGCCGCCGACGTGAGCCACGACCACGCAATCCTTGCCCGCGAGCCGCGCGAAGAGATCGTGCGCGGTATGGGCGTCGTTTGCCTCGTCGCTCCGGTCCTGGCCATCGAACACCTGGGCGTGACTTGAGCGATGGATGGTCTCGCCCTCGTGGCGGAAGTGAACGTTGCGGTCGCCGCCGACCGCCGTGTTGGCGCTCCACTCGTAACCCGGGATGCACACGAAGCGGCCGGGCACGTCGAACGCGCGCGTCAGCTCGTTGAGCTCGCGCCAGAACGCGCCGGTGATCTGAAAGTCGTTGCCCTGGTGGCCGATGACGTCGAGAAAGGCCTTGTCGCGGCCGAACTCGAAGTACTCGCGGGCGGAGTTGGTGCCGAGCGTTTCGTCGGACTGGCCGTGCGTGTCGCCCCAGAAGTGAACGAGTGCGGCATCCGGCGCGAGAATGCGCAGCGGGTTGGAACGGCAGAGCAGCGCGCCCGTCTCGTCGAGGACGTCGATCAGCACATCGCCCGGTGTCTCGCACGACAGGCCGTCCGCGATCGCCGAGAAGCGGCCTTCTTCGAACGCGAGCGTCTCGGTGAGCCCCGCGATCCGCCGGCTGGGTCGCAGCGTCAAGGTCCGCGCGACGAGGTTCGACGGATTGCCCCATCGGTCGTCCGCCTTGACCGCAAGGCGGAACCTCGTGCCGGCCCGAACCGCGGTCGGCAGCACGGCGCGCCAGTTGACGCCCGGTCCCGGCACGATCGCGATCGACGGGCTCTCGGGCAGCGCGACGTAGTCATAGGTCGCGATGGCGTCGGCAAAGACTCGGAACTCGAATCGGCTCTCGCAGTAGCTCTGCAGCCGGATGCCCGGCGAGCCGAACCGGCGATCGCCGAAGCGGATGGTGATCGTGTCGTCGGGGCGCAGGAAGTGCTTCATGACGCCAACGTAGAGCGAACGGCTCCACGGGCGGATGTTCCGCTTGAATTCCCACTTGAGCTCGAGCAGGGCGCCGTTGGAGGCCTCAGCAGTCGTGTAGCCGGGGGCCTCCGGATCGTCGAACTGCACCGGACCGAAGTCGGTCGCGAAGCGAAAGCCGATCTTGATCGAGCCGGTGTCGTCGATGCCGAAACGACCGGCCCGGTAGACGAGCGTGAAGGATTGCAGCGAGCCCGCCTCGAACGCGCCCGACGGCTCGAGGGTCGCACTTCCCATGTACTCCGGCCGGTAGTCCGAATATGGCACCTGTTGTCCACCTTGCGGTCGAAGCGTAGGCGTGGCGTTGCAACAGGTAACCCCGGCGGGCGCCGGTTGCCAAGCCAAAGCGAAGGGATGCTTGCCGCGACGACAACCTTCCCTCGTTGCCGCGAAAGGACTATAGGGACTTGGCCGTCCCGCGGACCGACCTGCCGCGCCGACACGATCGATTCCGGATTTCGTTCATGAGACTGCTGCTGCTCGCAAGCCTTGGCGGCGCCATCGGGGCAGGCGCGCGCTATCTCGTCAACGTCGCCTGCGCCGCCTGGCTGTCGCTGGACTTTCCCTGGCCGACCTTTTTCGTCAACGTTCTCGGCGGTTTTCTCATGGGTGTCGTGGTTGGCGGGCTCGTACCAGCTCTTGACGATTCGCCCGCCTGGCGCGTGTTCCTTGCGACCGGCGTTCTCGGCGGATTCACCACGTTCTCGGCGTTTTCGCTCGAGATCTACAACCTGATGGACCGGCAAGCGAACGGGCTTGCTTTGGTCTACGTGCTGGCCTCGGTGGTTCTCTCGGTCTTGGCTCTGGTCGCAGGCTTGGCGTCGGCGCGTTGGAGCTTTCGATGAGCGAGGCGAAGGGCGGCGGCGTCGAGACCATCCGTGTTGGAAATGACGAGGACGGCCTCAGGCTCGACCGCTGGTTCCGGATTCATTTCCCGGACGTGACGTACGGATACCTGCAGAAGCTGCTGCGCACCGGGCAGGTGCGCGTCAACTCGAAGCGGGTCGAGGGCAACGTGCGCCTCCTTGTCGGGCAGGAGATCCGCGTCCCGAGGGCCGCGCGGCAGAAGAAGACGGACGCCGCGGGCGGATCCGGCGCGACGGCGCGAGCCTCGCAAGCGGATCGCGACTTCATTCTGCAGATCGTGCTCTATGAGGACGAGGATGTGCTCGTCCTCAACAAGCCGTACGGGATCGCGGTGCAGGGCGGCACGGGAACCCGGCGGCACATCGACGGCATGCTCGCCGGCATGGTCGATCATTTCGGCGACCGGCCGCGCCTTGTTCATCGGCTCGATCGCGATACCACGGGCGTTCTGCTTGTTGCCAAGCACCGCGATGCGGCAGCAAGGCTCGGGCGCATCTTTCAGACGCGGAGCGCGGCAAAAACCTACTGGGCGCTGGTGAAGGGTGTGCCGAAGCCGGCGCAGGGTAAGATCGAGGCAGCCCTGGTCAAGGCGACCGGCCCTGACGGCGACCGGGTGCGCAAGGCGGAGCCCGGCGAGCAGGACGAGGCCATGCACGCGACGACGCACTACAGCGTCATCGACCGGGTCGGGCACAAGGCGGCATGGGTCTCGCTGAAACCCGTCACCGGCCGCCAGCACCAGCTCAGAGCGCACATGGCCCTGATCGGCCACCCGATCGTTGGCGACGCCAAGTACGGCGGCGATCAGGGGATGCCGGCCGAGAACATGCCGCGCAAGCTGCACCTCCACGCGCGCCGCCTCGTGATTCCCCATCCCCGCCCTGGTCATCCGAAGCTCGACGTGACGGCGCCGCTGCCCGAGCATATGGCTGAGACCTTCGCGCTTCTCGGTCTCGATCCCGAGCATTTCGCGCGGGCCGGCGCGTGAGCCCGAAGATCGCGGGGCGCTGGCTCGGACGTGCACCCGTCGGCCTGGGGCGTGTCGATCCCGCGGCTGCCCGCCCGCCTTGATGGTCCGGGCCTGTGCCGCTGCAGATCACACGCTTGTTTATTGCCGCGGCCGCTCGCAACTCGTAATTATACGACGTTCATTAACTCTCGAGATCGCGGCCATGCTTCCCCATTGCAGATCGTGCGGGTGTTGCAGCGCCGGCGCCGTGCTATTGCGTCCGGCCCCTCGCCGGTGGGCGCGTGCGGCCCGCTTCGCCCTTCGGTCCATCCGGCCAAGCACCGCTCGAGTTGACTCCGGTCAAGTCCGCGCCGCCGCCATGGATGAGCATGGACCCGCGATCGTGGCGGCGGACGGATCTGCGGGCGCGAGCAGCTTTGGTGGCGCAGAAAGCGTGTCGGCGCCGGACTTGCAGCGCGGCGGAACCGGCCTCGGCGCGATGCCGCTCGCATCGCATCGGCGGCCTGCCGTCGTCTGCACGTCTCGTGTGCGGCGACTGCGGTGGCGTTGGCTGGAGCGGATCGCTTCTCGCGTATTGGGAGCGCGTGCGGTGACGTGCGCCAAAAACCATCGCAACGGATCGGCTGCTTCAGCGGCGAGAGCAAACTTGCGGCAGGACCCCTGCATCAGGAATAATCGTGTTCAACCCGCCCGAGTCGATGGGGCCGTGGCCGGCACACTTGGCCGAGGCGCGCGCGCGGGATCGTGATCGGCTTGGGCAACGACCTCCGGGGCAGGACAGGATGCAGGAGAAAATCTACCTCGGCGTCAAGAACCATGCGACCGGCGACTACTTCGTGGCCGCGTGCATGCTGCCGGTTCAGATCGGCAAGCAGCACGACGTCAAGAATCAGGTGTTGCTCGACCCGAGGTATCCGACCATTTCCCGCATCCACGGCATGATCGAGCGCACATCGCGCGGCTTCGTCTATACGGACAGCAGTGCCAACGGCAGTCGCGTCGGCGGCCTCGTCGTCCGGGATTCGCGCGTTGCGCTCTCCCCCAATTTTCAGATCGAGATCGAGAACTACACCATCTCCCGCGTGGATGTGGAGCCGGTCATTGTCCTGTCGACCGGCCCCGATCTCGTCGAGCTGCAGACCCTCGAGCTGCTGCCGGGGCGCGGCATTGGGGTCGGCGAGGTCCGCGCCATCAGGGCGAAGAGCCCGACGATCTTCAGCGTGACCGTCTTGCCGCCGGTGTTGGGACCGGTGATGACCAGCACCCGGACGGGCGCGACCACCTCGATATCGTTGGCGACGACGGGCTCGCCGGCCTGGAGGC
>CAYWBX010000271.1:0-5407 GCA_964456015.1 uncultured Hyphomicrobiaceae bacterium
CATCGTTCGCAGCGCGGACATTTTCGCCCCATGGCTGCCGGTCTCCGCGCGCGCCTTCCGGACTGGATTCGAGCCCCACATCTCTCGTCCCTGACACATCCGATCCGGCTTCCGGTCTTGCCGCTTTCGGGTGATCGTCTGTCACGCGGTTGCAATCGGACTGTCGTCGCGACGCAAACGAATCCCGCTAGCCCTGCTCTGATCGCAGGGCAAGGGATGCCGGACCATGCAGCTCGAGATGCCAACGGAGGTCCGCAACGGGACCGCACGATACGCCGTCAGGCTGGCCGCAAGTGAAGCGGAGGTCACCGAAGCGCAACGGCTCAGATGGCAGGTTTTCGCAGAGGAGCAAGGTGCCCATATAACGAGCCCGGTGCCGGGCCTCGACATCGACCGCTTCGACCCCCATTGCGAGCATCTCATCGTGCGCGATCTTTCGTCCGATCAGGTGATCGGCACATACAGGCTCCTTACCGCCAGCAAAGCCAGTCAGATCGGTGGCTATTATTCCGAATGCGAGTTCGACCTTTCCGCCTTTCGCATTCCGCGCCGCGACATTCTCGAGATCGGGCGGTCGTGTGTGCACCGCGACTTCCGCTCCGGCGCGGTCATTTCCCTGCTGTGGTCAGGCCTCGCCGGTTTCCTCATGCGATCCGGACACACGGCGCTGATCGGCTGCGCCAGCATTCCGCTTGCCGGGCAGGAGGAGGCAGCATCCCATCTCGCACGCGAACTCTTTCGCAAACATCCATCGAACGACAGCCACCGCGTCATTCCACGCCGGCCGTTGCCCTTCGTCTCCACCGGCGCGCAATCGGCTGCCCCGATCCCGCCCCTCATCAAGGGATACCTGCGCAGTGGTGCGGTGGTGTGCGGCGAGCCTTGCTGGGATCCGACGTTTGCCACCGCCGATGTCTTCGTTTTTCTCGGGCTTCGCGATATCGACGCGCGCTACGCCCGCCGGTTCCTGCAGCCGACCCTGCTCGATGTGGCGCCATGAAGCACGCCGTCCCGCGCCTCGTCCGCTACGGCAAGGTTGCAACGCACGTCGGTGTTGCCCTCGCCAAGGTCGCAACGCGCTGGGAAAGCTGGGACAGTGCTCGGCGGCAAGCCGAGTGTCGCGCCTGGTCGCGACGCGCCCTCGATATCTTCGGGTTCTCGGCTGTTGCCGCCGGCCACGTTCCTCGGACCGGCGACGCGGCGCCGCTCCTTGTCGCCAACCACATGTCCTGGCTCGACATCTATTTGGTGATGACGCACGTCGACGCGGTTTTCGTAGCGAAGGAGGAGGTTCGCACGTGGCCGGCCATCGGCTGGCTCGCCGGAAAGCTCGGGACCATCTTCCTCGATCGCACGCGCAAGCAGTCGCTCGTCCAGACTCTCCAGCGCATGACCGAGCAGCTCGCTCGCGGCCGTGCTGTGATGCTTTTCCCCGAGGGCACGACGACCGACGGCAGAACCATCCTGCCCTTTAACGCCGCGCTGTTCGATGCCGCGATCCGTGCGGACCGGCCCGTGCAGCCCATCGCCATCCGCTATCTCGATGCGTATGGCGGGCCGGCGTCGGAGCCTGCCTTCATCGGCGATATGACGCTCATCCAGTCGTTCCGGCGGCTCGCTGACTGCCGCGGCTACATCGCTGAAATTGCCTTCCTCGAACCGATCCCACCCGCTGGTCGATCGCGCCTCGAGCTTGCGCGACTTGCCGAGACTGCAATCCGGCGCCAACTCGGGCTTGGCGACCACGGGACGGCAGGCCTGCGCGTCGCAGCCTGACTGTCGGGTTCACTCCGAGCCGCTCCCCGACGACCGCGATCGCGGGCGCCATCCGCGCCCCGCGAGGTCGCGTGCACGTGCG
Organism: uncultured Hyphomicrobiaceae bacterium; assembly: GCA_964456015.1. Lineage (GTDB taxonomy): Bacteria > Pseudomonadota > Alphaproteobacteria > Rhizobiales > Hyphomicrobiaceae. The sequence goes on from CAYWBX010000271.1 coordinate 1,859, forward strand.
CAGCATCGCTGCATCTCGGCTGTGCTCCCCGACGCGAGGCTTTCCGCTTGCTGGCTTCTGCGAACGGTTGCAACTATCAACTCACGTCACTCGCACCAGCTAAGCCAGTCGCTCCACAGCCGGAAGGTCCAAATCGCCATGAACGCACCTGAGCGCCTCAGAGCCCTACTGAAGAAGCCCGATTTCATCGTCATGCCGGCCGTCTGGGACGGACTCTCAGCCAAGCTCGCTGCCGCCGCCGGCTTCGAGACGGCATTCCTGTCGGGCTCATGCGTGGCCGCGAGCCGCCTTGGCGGTCCTGATCTCGATCTCATCTCCTTCGCCGAGATGTTCGACAGTTTCCAGATGGTGCGCAACGCGGCACCGGGAACGCTCATTCTCGCCGACGGCGATCACGGCTATGGCAACCCGATGAACGTGCAGCGCACCGTTGCCGCCTACGGACGCGCGGGCGCGGCGGCGATCCTGATCGAGGACAAGATCACGCCGAGAGCGTTGACGGCCGGCGGCAAGCCGTGCATTCCGAGGGAGGAAGCGCGCATGAAGATCCGGGCGGCGGTCGAGGCGGCGCGGGAGAGCGGCATCCTGATCCTGGCGCGCACCGACTGCCGGCCGACCGCCGGGATCGACGAGGCGGTGGCGCGCATTGAGATGTATGTCGAAGAGGGCGCCGACATCCTGTTCCTCGACAGCCCGCAAGACGAGAGCGAGATCAAGCGCGCCATCGCTGCCGCCAAGGGCAGGCCGTCGTTCGTCGTGCTCTCTCCGGGCGCGCCGCGCGCGACGCCCACGCAGGCGCAGGCAGCAAAACTCGGCTTCAAGATCGGCACGTTCCCGACGGCGATGCTTTCGCCGGCCATCGCCGGGATGAAAGCGGGGCTCGCGGCGCTCAAGGCCGGCCAATCGGAGGCCGCCAGTGCGCTTCCTCCGGCGGAATTGCGCGAAACCCTCGGCTACGGCGAGTACGACGCACGCGCAAAGCGCTTCATCGCGAAGAGCTGAGCACGCCTTCGGAGCCTGCTCATGGCCGTTGTCGAGACCGAACGCCGGGGACAGATCTTGATCGTGCGCATGAACCGGCCGGACCGGCTCAACGCGCTCAACACCGAAATGCGCCTGAAGCTCGCCGAGACCTGGACGAGCTTCCGCCACGACAGCGACCTCGAAGTTGCAATTCTCACCGGCACCGGTCGCGGCTTCTGCGCCGGCGAGAACATGAAAGAGACGCTCGAGACCGGCAAGCCCGGCGGGCGGCGCGACATCCCGAACCCCTTCATGGACGGCACCCTCGAGAAGCCTGTGATCGCGGCGGTCAACGGCTTCGCCATGGGCGGCGGCTTTATGCTGCTCGAGCGCACCGACCTGCGCGTCGCCGTGCCGGAGGCCATCTTCGAGGTGTCCGAAGCCAAGCGGTGGCTGCTCGGCGGCTACGATCATGGCCACGTCGCCAACCTCCCCTTCCCGATCGCCATGGAGATGGCGCTCGGATTCCGCTTCACCGCCGAACGCTTCCACCAGATCGGATTCCTCAATCGTCTGGCGACCGCAGACCAGCTCATTCCCACGGCGGTGGCGATGGCCGAGCACCTTCTGACGCTGCCACCCGCCGCGCGCGTCAATACCGTGCACATGATGCGGCTGATGCGGCCCAAGCCGACGCCGGCGCAGGCGGCACTGGCCAGGAAGCTGCACGAGCACGGCGACAAATCGGACCTGATGGAGAGCCGGGCCGCCTTCGCCGAGAAGCGGAAGCCCAATTTCAAAGGTTGGCTCGATCCGGCCGACCGCTACAAGCTGCCGAAGCTCGCGGAGTGAAGGGCACCGCGGCGCTCGCCAGTTTGCGCCCTCCGCCGGCGCCGCCCGACAAGCGATGGTCAGCCAACGCCGCGCCCTTCACCGGCCGAGCAGCACACTCGGCAACCAGAGAGTCAGCGCGGGGACATAGGTGACAAGCAGAAGAACAATCAGCATCGGCACATAGAACACCATGATCGAGCGCGAGACCTGTTCCATCGTCACCTTGCCGATGGCGCAGCCGACCGCGAGCGTCGGGCCGACCGGCGGTGTCAGGAGCCCGATGCCGAGATTGAAGATCATGATGATCCCGAAGTGCACGGGATCGATGCCGAATTTCTGGATCACGGGCAGGAAGACCGGCGTGCAGATGAGCAGCATCGGTGCCAGGTCCATGAACGTACCGAGTACCAGGAGCAGGATGTTGACGTAGAGAAGGAAAGTGTACTTGTCCGTCGCAATGACCGTGAAGAACTCGGCCGCCATCGCCGGAATGCGCATCAGCGCCATCATGTAGCCGAACGCGACCGAGAAGCCGATCATGATCATCACCATGCCGACGGTGCGCACGACCCGGCCGATGAGCAGCGGCAGATCGCGCCACCTGTACGAGCGGTAGATGAACATGGTGACGAAGAACGCCCAGACACAGGCAACAGCGGCGCTCTCGGTCGGCGTGAAGACGCCCGACAGGATACCGCCCATGATGATGACGACGGTGACAAGCCCCCACACCGCGTCAAGCGCGATCCGCCCAGCCTCGCGAAGGCCAATCATCTCGCCCTTCGGCAGCTTGTGGCGATGGGCGTAGAGCAGGACCAGGGTCATCAGCGACAGACCGAGAAGCACCCCCGGGATGATGCCGCCGACAAAGAGGTGGGCAACCGAGACGGTACCGCCCGCCGCCAGCGAGTAGATCACCATGTTGTGCGACGGCGGGATGAGCAAAGGCTGCAACGACCCGGAGATGGTCACGTTCACCGCGAACAGCCGCGGATAGCCGGCCTTGATCATCTGCGGGATCATCACCGAGCCGATCGAGGCGGTGTCAGCGACAGAGGACCCGGAGATGGCGCCGAACATGGTCGAGGCGAGCAGGTTCACCAGCGCCAGCCCGCCGCGAATGAAGCCGACGAAGACCTTGGCGAGGTTGATGATGCGCTCGGCCATCCCGCCTTCGCCCATGATCGCGCCGGCGAGTATGAAGAACGGAATCGCGAGCAGCGGAAAGTCGTCCATTCCGTCCGAGGTCTTGAGCGCGATGGCCTCGAGCGGGATGCCCATCCACAGCGCCGCCGCGATCGCCGAGAGACCGAGCGCGTAGGCGACCGGCACTCCGATCAGGCAGAGCACGGTGAACGTGCCGATGAGGACGAATGCATCCATCTGCTGGGCTTCCGTGAGCGGGCGCTATTCGCTGGAGACCGTTCCGCGGGCGAGCTCATCGGCCAGCGGTGGCGGCGCGAACCAGTCTCGCCTCAGGAACCGCTCGACGACGAACAAAAGCGTGATGAGGCCGCCGATCGGAACGGGGAGATAGGTTACCCCGACCGACAGCGCCGGAAATTCCGCGATCGACTGATGCCAAGTGCGCTGCACGAGGCTTATTCCGTACCAGAGAAGAAACATGTTTGTCGCCGCCATGCAGGCCTCGATCAGCACGCCAAGCGAGGCCCGCGGCAGGCCGCCGAGCGCGTTCGGCAACATGCCGACGGCAATGTGCAGGTGCTCCCGATAGCACACGACCGCGGAAAG